>CAZCQC010000427.1:0-10798 GCA_964500155.1 uncultured Rikenellaceae bacterium
TTGTATCACATATAATATTTTATGTATTACGACAACTAATCTCCGGACATAATTCCAGACAATTAATTACTCTTGGTAAGTATTTGATTATCAATGACAATCTTCTAGCTATAATAACTTCCTGCTTAACAACAAGTAATATCATCAGTTATGATAAACTCTATCGGGATGTTATACGCTCCTGAAATATATTTACCCAGCTCTAAAATATCATCATCGTCTTCTTCATAATACCACTGAATGACGAGCTTTTTGCCAGGGAAAATAATCTGACTTATCTTCCTGAAAAAAGATACTAAAGTTAGTGTTCCAAGGCTGTTAATATATTCAATTGCTAAAATGAGATAAGTTGTCTCAGCCGGGTCAATTAGATAGTTATCAATCCAATTCATTATTTGTCCGGGAATGTCAGTCTTATTTACAAACAATGCCTTACCCTTTATTTTAATGATACCTTCAGGATTAAGAATCACCTCAGGAGTATTGTACGTTGGCAAAATATGAAGTTTCTCTATTACCATCTGAATATAATAATTATTGATCCTTTCACAATATCTGATACAAAGTTAACTCCTTGTTAAACCAAAGTCAAGTTTATTTTTTCTGTTTTTCCTCCTCAGCTCTTTTCTTTGTGCTCTTTGCCCTAAGCCCTGTGTTCTCCGCCCTGCGCTATTTCTCTCCCCACACTTTCACAATCAGGTTTTTGATCATTAACATGGTGGTCATGATTTTTAATGCTGCTGCTGCAAATAAAGTGGTACAATATTTGTGCATTGAGATGTAACCTAACTACCCTTTCATGAGAAGTATTTTCAAAGTTGAATTATTTGCAGCTTGTATCCTTTCACTTATCATGGCTTCTTCCTGTGAAAAAGCCGGGATAAATGATCAACCCGACGATCCGGGTAATCCCGTGAAAATATCCATTGATGTTCATCAGAAAGAAGTAATTGACTCCGCAAACAGGTTTGCTTTTGATCTGTTCAAACCCATCCTTGCTGATGCAAAAGGAAATGAGAACATAATGATCTCTCCTTTCAGCATTACCAGTGCTCTGTCAATGACCCTTAATGGTGCATCCGGAGCAACCTTTGATGCCATGAGGAAGGCGCTCAGGCTGGAAAATAAAACCCTTGAGCAAATAAATGACACATATCTTAAGCTTATGACCGAGATGGTCCCCGTGGATGAACGTGTGGTACTTGAGATCGCCAACTCGGTATGGGTTGAAAAACGTCTTAATGTTAAGGAGAAGTTTATGACTGATGTAAAGACCTGGTTTAAAGCCGAAGCTAAGGGAATAGATGTGACAGACCCAAATGCAGTGAATTTGGTTAACGACTGGATCGCAGAGAAAACTCACGATAAGATCACTGATATGCTGGACTACCTGGATGCTGATCTTGCCATGCTGCTGATCAATGCCGTCTATTTCAATGGGAAGTGGAGAAATCAGTTTGACAAGGCTGATACAAAGGATGAACCTTTTTATGTCACATCGGCAGAACAGAAGAGAGTTCCCATGATGCATCAGGAAGAGAACCTGAAAGCACTAAGAACCGGCAAACTTACCATTGTTGACCTTCCCTATGGTCGGGGTAATTATTCAATGTTGGTCGTTTTACCTGATGCTGATGTTACAGCATCTGATGCAGCTGAGGATCTCACACCAACAAAGTGGAATGAGTGGATGGATCAGCTGACAGATAATACCCGCAAAGTAGAACTGAGCATGCCCAGGTTTAAATATGAGTATAAAAGACTGCTGAACGATGATCTGATTGACCTTGGGATGGGTGTGGCCTTTAGCGATTGGGCTGACTTCAGCAATATCAGTAATCAGGCTCTTCAGATCAACAGGGTAATACATCAGTCATTCATTGAAACTAATGAAGAGGGTACAGAAGCTGCGGCAGCCACAATTGTTGAGATGATCCGTACTACTGCCGGGACAGGACCATCTGTCATGGAGGTAAATCTTGATCGTCCTTTTCTTTATTTCATTCATGAAACCTCGACAGGAACTATATTATTTATGGGAAGAGTAGGTGATCCTGCGGTTGAATAGAAATGAATTGTCATGATCAAAAGCTATGCAGAAGGTATTTCTTTTCGATCTTGAAGAAGACCAGGCGGAATTTAGTTGCATTAAGTCCTCAATATTTCATAAATTTGCTTTTAAGTAACCATAATGATCTTAAAACAATCAATTTGATAAGATTTAAACTATGAAAAGCAGGAGACATTTTACAGGGTTGAGTGTGCTGCTCGTTATGATATTTATAGTGACTGGTTGCACAAAAGATACTTATCTGCCAAATACAAACAACTTTTTAAAAAAGATTAAAAATGGTGATTATATCGTCGAAGATATTTCATACAACCAGAATAATCTCGTTTCAGAAGTGAATAGCACAATGTTTTATAGAAAGTTTCACTATAATCAGGAACTCAAACTGATTAAGGAAGAAGTAGCTATTTCACCTGATAGTTATAGTTCATCAGTAATACCCGGTACAACCCACGAATTCGTGGATCCTGAAAAAACAGGGATCTCAATGTACCATATATACGAATATGATACTAAGGGTAATCTCACCAGTCAATTAAACTATATCCCAAAGGATGGAGCAGATGAATTCAGATCAAAGAGAACTTTTGAATACAATGACAACAACCTGATTTCCAAAGCACTACTCTACAATAGTGATAATGTTGTAACACAATTCAGGACTTATCTGTATGATTCTGAAAGTAATGTAATTGAGGAAGATTATTATTCTTATTTGTTTATACCCTCAGGTACGGGACCTAAACATTTATCTAAGATTACTTTTGAGTATGACTCCTTCTTCAATCCATATAAAATTTTTGAGCAATCAGGAAGTCCTGGTATTTCTACAAACAGAAATAACATAATTAAAAGAAAAACGATTAATTATAACCAAGTTCCCGGTATTGACTCTAACTCAGAATCAACAACATCGTATGAATACAACTATGAAACCGGATACCCCAAAAGAGTGATAAATGGGGAGGAGTTCATTTACGAAGAATAACAATTGCTGGTATACATTTCGCAGCTCCTGACAATAACCTCAAAAGAGTGAAGACCATAAAAGGGTTGAGTCGTGTTACTCAATTTCAAAAACTATAACCCTATTATTGTCCCTGCTTATGCCATACATTACCATTCTGTTTTTGACCGAGCGGTCAAAGGCAATGCCCTGACCAAAAATCGGGGTTTGAATGGTTTTAATATGCCTAAGCGTATATCCCGACTGAGGTAACTCCATTATATATATTTCGGGTCTATCGTGACCCGTACAATATAATCTCCCATCTTTTCCCCATGAAGCACCCGAATTACTCTTTGGGGTAAAAATCTCTATTATATTCTCAGGAAATATCCAGGATTCAACTTCCTGCCATTTATTGTTGAATTTCACAACCGATGTCCATCGTGTGTCCTTCCCTTCACTGGATCCTGCGCCGGTATAATGTGCAAATCCAACATACCAGTATGCTGCTCGTTTATCGATCCATGTGGCGGAACCGGAAAAAATTCCAAAACTGTGGTTCCCGATATGCTTTAATGTCATTGCATCAAAGACCTCAATTGAACTCGCCATTGGAGAATCGGGATAATTAGATGCAGCACAGTAAAGTCGTCCCTTTATGACAACGCCGCTATTCAGGTGTTTGATGCCGGTGTCATTTCCATCCCATTTTGCCGATAATATGCCATCCTTTTTATTGTGCCTGGTAATAGTGCTGTTATTGATAACATAGAAGAATTTTCCATCAACCGCCACAGCTTGTTTTGCTTCTGAAACCGTAAATTGCTTTAACTCTTTCGCCTGTTTGAGATCTGTCTGCCCATTTAAGGTAGTACTTAATAACAGAGTTGGCAGGATTCGGTAAAAGTATTTTATCATCGTTGCAGGTATTTATTACAGGAAAGATGTAAATTTAGTTAATTCTTATAAAGATTAATGACATATAAGAGATGAGTGGTCTTCGATTGAAAAAGGTTCCGGGTTTATAAGTCAGAGGGCAAATTGTTTATTAATAGATTGAACTTCGTTAGTTATGAAAGAGAAGAAGTTAAGCAGTTATTCCTGGAAGGAAATCAATTACCTGACCTTCACTTGACTTTGGTATAAGAATAGTCTAATTTTACTTGAATAAACTGATGATCTTAATAATTATAAATTATTAAACCAATGGCAATCTGGACAACCGAAATAAAAGAAATTGAGAGACTTTATGAATCCCTTAAAGGTCAGTTAACCGACCTTGAGAAAGAACTGAAACGGCTGATTAAAGGAGATGATGAAAACATGATTCTTCTGTATTCAAGGAGATGCCTGGAAGTAATCATTACTGACCTTTGTGAATGCGAGCTTAAAAGGCCACGAAAGACAGAACCTCTGAAAGGTATAATTGATAAGTTGCACAAAGAAGAAAAAGTCCCTTCCCACATAATAAGCTCAATGTATGGACTGAATGAATTGTCAACTTATGGTGCTCATCCAAAAGACTTTGATCCTGAACAGATAAAACCGGTGCTTGTCAATCTTGGCATAATTATCAGGTGGTATCTGAAACATAAAAAGGCCGGAACAGATATTGAAACAAAACCGGCTGATAGGATCAGGCAGAATACTGAGAGTTCTGCAGATGAAAAAAAGAGTATCATAAATCCAGGGAGAAGGCTGATAAGTACAGTTTCAGCGATAATCCTGCTTTTAATGGCTGTAATTGCTGTATTATTCTTCGTTCCCAAACTGACACAAAAAACTGGAAAACAAGCTACAGCAGCTGAACTAATAAGAAAAGCAATTGCAGTTCTTCCGGTTTCTAATCTTACCGGTAATCCGGATCTGGAATATATTGCTGACGGCATTCAGGATGATATTACCGGGAAGCTGGGGACCATTGGCAGCCTGGATGTAAGACCCCGATCCTCCACTCTGCAGTTTAAGGGATCAGCAGAATCAGTACAGCAGATGGCTAAAAAGCTCAGTGTAAACAATATGATTGAGTCATCAATAAAGGGATCGGAAAATAATCTTCAGATTGAAGTCAGATTGATTGAAGCTTTTCCTGAAGAAAGATACATTTGGAATGCTTCATTTTTGCAAAGCTGGGATAAAATCGGAGAAATTTACCTGGAGATCCTCAATAATGTAATTGATGGTACCAAGATTAAGCTTAGCTCTAAGGAAGCAAAAAACCTTTCAATTGTTCAAAAACACAATTCGGATCTTTTAAAAGCTTGTGCCAAAGGGAAATATTATATGAATAAGCTTACTCCGGAAGATTTTGAAAGGGGAGTGAGATTTTATAATGAAGCAATAGCACTTGATCCGGCAGATCCTTTACCTTATATAGGACTTGCACTGGGTTACAGCACTGCAGGTCATGTTTCTACTGTGGCAGGAGATGCTGCTGACAGGTCGATAGCTTATGCCCGGCAGGCACTTACCTTTGATTCTACGATAACTGAAGCAGCTGATGCATATGTAGTTCTTGCCACTAAATCACTTTATACCGACTATGACTTTCAGGCAACCGCGAGATATCTAGAACGTGCAATGGAACTGAATCCTAATAAACCAATGGTTCATTACCATTATGGGTGGCTTCTTGTGGTCAGCAATAAAGTGGATGAGGCAATAGCTGAGTTTAAAAAAGCTATTGAAATTGATCCGATTGATCCGACTTTTATTAGTAATCTCGCCGGTTTTTATACCTGGATAGGGCGAAATAAGGAGGCATTACCGGAAATAAACAGGACATTTGAACTTGATCCAAATAATGTCATGGGATTATGGGCTTTGGGATCGGCTTATGCTGAGATGGGTAAGTATAATGAAGCCATAGAGGCTCATAAAAAAGGAATTGCAGTAAGCCCGGATTTTGAACATGGACTGGGAGTTGCATATGCCCGGGCCGGTCAAAAAGATAAAGCACTTGAAGTAGCTTCAAAGCTGGAAAAAACGAACAACAGTTGGTACACATACGGTATCGCCGAGATTTATGCTACTCTTGGAGATAAGGATAAAGCTATTTACTGGATCGAAGAAGCCTATAAACAGCGAACTAATTTCGTCCCATGGTTTAAATCCGATGTTTATTTCAGACCACTGTACAATGATCCTCGGTTTAAGGAGATAATGAGCCGGCTGAATTTTCCTGAATAAATGATTATTCATTAAGTACCAAAAATCTATGGTAAATATTATCCAGGGATGTGCAGAACATTTCAATCTTTAATTTGTTAATAAGCTGAAAAGTGTTTTGGAGCAATTAAACCAGATCTTATGAAAAGCATATATGCATCGGCATTGATTGGTTTATTCATGTTACTCAGAATAAGTGAAGCTTCAGCACAAAGTGGTTCAGAGGAACAGAAGCCGAACCGGCAGGAGAGAGTTCAGGATTTCATGAATACAATGGAAATTGCACGATACATCAATGATGTTAATTATACCGACATTTATGACAGAAGCATTTTAATGTATGCATCCTCCAGGGGATATACAAGAGCATGCAAAATACTTCTCAGGAGGGGTGCAGATCCTAATCTGCAGGCAATTGATGGTGCTACTGCAGGAGTATTTGCTTCCAACAGTGGCAATTCGAAGATCGTTAAACTTCTTCTTGAAAAAGGCCTTGACCCGAATTTACAGGCACTCGATGGTAGTAGTGCGCTGATGATGGCTTCCCAGAACGGACATTCTGAGATTGCAGGATTATTACTTGACTATGATGCAAATCCAAATCTACAGGCGTCCGACGGATATACACCACTGATGCTCGCCTCTCAGAATGGATATACTGAGATTATTAATAGGCTGATAGAGAAAGGGGCAAAAGTAGATCTGCAGGATTATAATTATGGTACAACCGCTCTGATTCAGGCTTCCCTTTTTGGTTACACATATGCTGCCATGCTGTTGCTTAAAAACGGAGCTAACCCAGACATTCAGGATAAGGGGGGTGCAACAGCACTTATGACAGCCTCAATGCTTGGCCAGACTGATTATGCCAAGCTGCTTATGGCATCCGGTGCTGATATTAACCTGAAATCAGCTGATGGGTCAGATGCCCTGATGCTGGCTTCCTTAAATGGTCATACTGATATTGTAAAAGCCTTGCTTGAAAAGGGAGCTGTTCCTGATTCAAAAGAAACTGACGGTACAAATGCCATTATAATTACGGCAAAAGATGATATAGCAGATAGTATTAAAACGAGACTTTATACCGGATCAAAGCGGGAACTTCAATATTCTGAGAATATTACGGCGAGAGTGACTTCCACGGAAAACGGGAACCTTGAAGCGGTCGGATTTTCAGCTTTTAATAACGACAATTCAGATTTCATGACAAATTCCGACAGGTCAACTGCATTTTTACGTTCTTCCGGCAGCGGGCTTCTGGCAATTGTAAAAGTTTTTCTTAAAAAAAACGGACGCATCGATTTCCGCAGAACTGCTAAATATACCGATCTCATGGTTGCTTCAATGAACGGGTATGCAGATATTGTAAAGCTGCTCCTTGAAAAAGGCGGCAATCCCTCTTTAACGGATAATGAAGGTAAAACAGCTTTTGACTATGCGGGAAATCCCGATATTAAAAACCTTCTCAAAAGAACCGGAACACCTGACAATTTATAATTTTACCGGATGTACCTTTATTCTTTAAGGTTCTACTCAAAAACAAACGTTCCAAAGCTGTTAAACTCATGAAATGATCTGTTTGTCTTCTGCCAGGCAAAATGCGAAGCCCCACTGTCGTAATCAATCCTGTACATATTCGCTCTCCATTTTGTACCTGATAACGGAGGAACCTGAGGCAGGGGATTCAGCAATTTATAGGGTATAAAGAACTCAGCTATCCATCCCGTGACTTTTCCTCCGCCCTTCTTCTCTCCTCCAATGGCACTTGTTGCATGAATGACCCTTTTTTCACCACCATAATTCCATGGCAGCCAGCCTAAAAACTTTCCTTTATAATTTGGAACTATTATCGGCAATTCATAGTCCATGGGAGAAATCTCATATTCAAAATAAACCGGAAAATCCTCCGATGTCCAGAGAAAGACCTCTACAACATCTTCCTCCCACAGATTAAGGTTGTCATCCTTCATTGTGGTCGTCAGCTTTTCATCCTGGCAATTGAAAAGGAAATAAATCCCTGTTCCGGAATAAAGAACCTTAACCTTTGTTTCATAGCCGATATTATCAGAACCCTGTGGAACCAGTTTTATCCATTCTGTTGTGTTCCAGCTAACTGAATTTCCCTCCCCTGTAACAGTAAAATCCTGGCACTTTTTTATAGTAACAGTCGTACTTTTTTGAGCTGATAGGGCTACAGAAAGCAAGACAGAAAGTAATAGAATGAATATCCTTTTCATATTTAATTTATAATATCTCATTCAGTTTTACAGGCCGGTTTTCCTTTTGCGATTTTTTTGCTGCCAGTGCAATGGCTACCGACATCAATCCGTCTGCCCCGGCTACAGGAAGCTCTTTGTCATTAATAACTGCATCGCAAAATATCTTCATCTCATTTGCATATGCCTCCAGATATCTGTCCATGAAGAAGTTCAAAGGAAGTGATCCATGGACACCATCACCTGCAAAATAGCGGTGATTCTCAGGGAAATTATTATCAGCACAGATCATACCACCTGACCCGAATATTTCAACACGCTGGTCATACCCATAAACTGCTTTCCGGCTGTTATCAATAACTCCGATTGCTCCATTTGCGAAGCTGAGTGTTATAATAGCGGTATCAACGTCTCCTGCCCTACCAATAGCGGGATCGACAAGCACCGTCGCCTTAGTATAAACCTCTGTCACTTCGCTTCCGGTAATATACCGCGCCATATCAAAATCGTGAATAGTCATATCCATGAACATACCACCTGATGTTGCACTATACTCTGCAGGAGGCGGAGCCGGATCGCGTGATGTGATCTTCAGGATGTGTGGCTCACCAATTTTTCCTTCAACCACAAGTTGTTTTATTTTAAAGAAATTAGGATCGAAACGACGGTTAAATCCTACCATCAGCCTGACACCTGCTTCCTCAACTGCAGCTATTGCACCTTTAATGACATCGAGGGAAAGATCCACAGGTTTTTCACAAAAAATATGCTTTCCAGCTTTTGCTGCATCCACAATGTATTTTGCATGCGTGTCGGTCGGAGAACAGATCGCAACAGCCTCAACCTCCGGATGTTTAAGAACGTCCATATAGTCGCTGTAAACAGAGGTTATACCAAACGCCTTTGCCACTTCATTTGCACTATCCAGATTAATGTCGGCAATAGCCACCACATCAGCTTGCGGAACATTCTGAACAAGAGTTGCAATATGTACCTTGCCAATCCTCCCGGTACCGATTACTCCAAGTTTTAGTTTTTTCATATTTATAATGTTTAAGGTTTGTCTGAAATTTGATTAAGTTGCTGGTTGCTAGGTACTGGTTGCTGGTTAACAAGCAACTAGCAACCAGTAACCAGCAACAAAATTGAATTATAATCCAAGTGATTTGATAAATTCCCGGTTACGTTTCGCGCATACCTTCGGATTTCCCATTCCCGGGAGAACATCTTGTTCTACAACTATCCAGCCTGAGTATTTCTGAGCATGAAGCTCTTTGACAATTGCCCCGAAATCAACAGAACCCTTACCAAGCTCACAGAATACTCCTCCGGCAACTGATTTAAAATAGTCCCATCCTTCTTCATGTGATTTTTTAGCAGCTTCAGGATGACAATCCTTAAAATGTATATGCCATATCCGGCCTTTATGCTTCTTCAGAGCTTTAAGTGGATCACCTCCTCCGAACTTATAATGGCCCATATCAAGAACAAGGCCGACAAGCGAAGGATCAGTCAGCGATAGTAATTTATCAATTTCGTCCGGTGTTTCAACATATCCGGCGCAATGATGATGAAACACTGTACGCAATCCTGTCCGGGCTTTAACTTCACGAGCAACCTGATCTGCACCTTCGGCAAATACTCTCCATTCATTATCATTAAGTCCCATTGACGGAGTCACCCTTCCTGCGTTCAGAGTACGTTCTTTTACACTGCCGTTTTCGTCGGCAAGCACAATAAAAGCCTCGGGGAAGCCTGCATCTGCCATTAGTTTTGCCGTTTTAACAGCATTTTCGACACCAGCGGCATGCTTATTTTTGTCTTTCAGAAAGACAGGGACAAAAGCTCCAACCATTTCCAGGGTACGTTTATCAAGCTCTTTTCTGAGCTCTTTCGGGACAATGGGCATGAAACCCCAGTCACCCAGCTCTGTGCCCTGATAGCCGGTTTCCCGGATTTCATCTAGGACTTGTTCAAAACCGGCAGCTTTGCCTTCAAGTTCAAATTCGAGTACACCCCAGGAACAAGGGGCATTAGCGATTTTTATCATATCACAAAGTTTTAGGATTACATCAAAATAGTATCAAAGTGAGATTAAAATTTCCTGGTCCATTCATCATGCCAGCGTTCAATAACCACCTTGGTCTGGGTGTAAAATTCAACCGCATGGAACGATTGCCCATGAAGGTCACCAAAGAAGCTATCCTTCCATCCGCTGAAAGGGAAAAATGCCATTGGAGCTGCAATTCCTATGTTTATCCCTATATTCCCTGCTTCTGCATCGTGCCTGAATTTCCGGGCTGCAGCACCGCTTGTTGTAAATATGCTGGCAGCATTGCCATAACGGTTCTGATTGGTCAGTTTTAAAGCGTCTTCAAGTGTATCGACGTTATT
>CAZCQC010000428.1:0-8810 GCA_964500155.1 uncultured Rikenellaceae bacterium
AGGCAATTGATGCCCTCGATGAATCAGGATCAAGGGTTCATATTTCAAACATTGTGGTTCCCGAAAAGATACTTTCTCTTGAAAAGCAGCTTGAAGATACAAAGAAAGAGAAGATGCTGGCTGTAAAAAACCAGAACTTCGAAAAAGCTGCGAGCTTCCGCGACAGGGAGAAGGACCTGCTCGATATGATTGACCTTGAAAAGAAAAAATGGGAGAAAGAGCTTGCTATCAACCGTGAAACAGTTGATGCCGAAAAGGTTGCCGAAGTTGTTGCCATGATGACGGGTGTGCCTGTCCAGCGTATTGCCCAGACCGAAGGTACAAGGCTTTTAAAGATGGCCGATGAGCTGAGCGGAAGCGTTATCGGCCAGAATGAGGCAATAAGAAAGGTTGTGAAGTCGATTCAAAGGAACAGAGCCGGGCTGAAGGATCCCAATAAGCCTATTGGAACATTCATCTTCCTGGGTCCGACAGGTGTTGGAAAAACCCAGCTGGCAAAAGTGCTGGCCAAGTTCCTTTTTGACACTACCGATAATCTCATCAGGGTCGACATGAGTGAATACATGGAGAAATTCTCAGTCTCGAGACTCGTTGGTGCACCTCCGGGATATGTCGGATATGAAGAAGGCGGGCAGCTGACTGAAAAAGTCAGAAGAAAACCATATTCAGTTGTTCTTCTTGATGAAATAGAAAAAGCTCATCCGGATGTATTTCATATACTTCTTCAGGTGCTCGATGAGGGACAGCTTACAGACAGTCTCGGGCGAAGGGTGGATTTCAGGAACACTATTGTTATCCTGACTTCAAACATCGGAACCAGGCAGATTTCTGAATTCGGACATGGGGTCGGCTTTGATACATCTACCAGGAAAGCGACAAGGGATGAGCAGACCAAAAGCATTCTGCAGAAAGCTCTTCAAAAAACTTTTGCACCGGAGTTTCTTAACAGGATTGATGATGTAATTATGTTCAATTCACTTGGCAAGGATGAAATCAACAAAATCATTGATCTTGAGCTTAAAGGACTGTACGACAGGGTAAAATCGCTTGGCTATCAGCTTAAAATAGCTACACCTGCAAGGGATTATATTGCTGACAGGGGGTTCGATGCCAACTATGGTGCCAGGCCACTGAAAAGGGCAATACAGAAGTATCTTGAAGACCCTATGGCTGAAGTGCTTATTAAAGCTGAACTGAAGGAGGGAGATACTATCCATGTTGGATTCAACTCCGCTAAATCGGAAATAAAAATAAAAATTCAGAAGAAAAAGGAGGTACAATCGCCCCCAACCCCCTAAAGGGGGCTCCTTTTTCGACCCCCCTTCAGGGAGGCTGGGGGGCGATTCGGTATTCCGAAAAGGTCAAAATCTGTTGACCCGGTAATTTTGATATCATAAAAATTACCAGGTTCTAAATTATATTCTGCATTGATAAGTACTTCATTATCAACTTCAGGGCTGTCAAATTCGGTTCTCCCGACAAAATAATCACCGTCCCTCCTGTCGATCAGAACATTAAAAATCTTACCTTTTTTTTCGAGGTTCAGCTCTTCTGAGATTGACTGCTGAATTGACATTAGCTCAGCTACTCTTGATCCCTTAACACTTTCAGAGATGTCATCCTTATAATTGTCATAGGAATAAGTACCCTCTTCATGGCTGTATGCGAAAACTCCAAGCCGGTCGAACCTGAACTCCGAAATGAATTCCTTCAGTTCGTTATACTCTTTTTCAGTCTCACCGGGATGACCCGTAATAAGTGTAGTCCGGATTGCAGTTCCAGGAAGTTCTTTTCTGAGTTTATAAAGCAATCGTCTGGTTTCAGTTTCATCGTGAGACCGTTTCATCATCTCCAGCATTTTACCTGAGATATGCTGGATTGGAATATCAATATACCTGCATATCCTTGGAGAATCCTTCATCAATGAAATAATCTCTTCAGGAAAATTTGCAGGATAGAGATAATGCATTCTGATCCATTCAAACGACTCAATCTTAAGCAATTCCGAAATAAGAGCAGGAAGTTTCTGGGTTTTATACAGGTCAAGTCCATAATAGCTAAGGTCCTGTGCTATCAGGATCAACTCTTTTACCCCATTTCGGGCAAGAATAACAGCTTCTCCGATAAGCTCTTCCAAAGGCCGCGAGATGCATTTGCCCCTTATCAGCGGTATGGAACAGAATGAACAGAGTCTGTCACATCCCTCAGATACTTTAAGATATGCATAATGACCGGGACCTGTAAGGATCCTTTCCGACATGAGGTCATTCTTTAATTCTATCCCTAGTTCCTGAAGGATCTGATTCAAGTTGTTAACGCCGAAATATTTTTTTACTTCAGGTATTTCAGTCTTCAGTGCATCCATATATCTCTCTGAAAGACATCCCATTACATAAAGGTTATTTATTTCGCCCGATTGGCTGGCTTTTACAAAGCGCAATATTGTGTCGATGCTCTGCTCTTTAGCATCATTAATGAATCCGCAGGTATTGATAATCACAGTATCGGCTGAAATGTCAGAGGGATCATAGACAACTGAATAGCCCCCTGCCTGGATCTGTTTTAAGAGTTTCTCGGAGTCCACTGTATTCTTGGAGCATCCAAGAGTCACAATATTGATTTTTTTGTGAGGAATTTTATTCACTTTTTTAATTTATTACCCCCTACCCAACCTTCCCCGCCAGCTGGCGGGGGAAGGTGACAATCATTTCCCCCCTGGGGGAAAAAAGAAAGGGGGTTTTTATAACCATAAGACAAGTGCTATAAAATTATTTTTCATCTGTGAAAAGGGTATCCACAAACTCATACGGATTGAATATCTGCAGGTCAGTCAGTTTTTCTCCCAGACCGATATAACGGACTGGAATTTTGAACTGGTCCGAAATTCCAATCACCACCCCTCCCTTTGCAGTGCCATCGAGCTTGGTTATTGCCATTGCAGTCACGTTTGTGGCTGCTGTAAACTGTTTCGCCTGTTCAAAGGCATTCTGACCTGTTGATCCATCCAGCACAAGTAATACATCATGGGGGGCATCAGGTATAACTTTCTCTGTAACACGTTTTATCTTTGAGAGTTCCGACATAAGGTTCACCTTATTATGGAGTCTTCCTGCTGTGTCGATTATTACCACATCATATTTACCGGCGACAGCTGATTTAACCGAATCAAAAGCTACAGAAGCCGGATCAGAACCCATCTGCTGTTTAATAATGTGGACACCAGCCCTGTCAGCCCAGATCTGAAGCTGATCAATGGCAGCTGCCCTGAAGGTGTCGGCAGCACCGAGTAGCACCTTTCTTCCTGCCATTTTATACTGGTAAGCGATTTTTGCAATTGTCGTTGTCTTTCCTGATCCATTGACCCCCACCACCATAATCACATAGGGTGATGCTGGAAGTGGTGATCCAAAGTCCAATGAAGGTCCTGCAATATTGCTTTCCAGTAGTGAAACGATCTCTTCCCTGAGAATTTTATTGAGTTCACTGGTATTCAGGTATTTGTCTTTTGCAACTCTGGCTTCAATCCGTTCAATTATCCTGAGTGTCGTGGTTACACCAACATCAGATGATACAAGAGCTTCCTCAAGCTTATCCAGAACTTCCTCATCTACTTTGGTTTTGCCAATAACTGCCCGTGACAATCTTGAAAAGACATTTTCTTTAGTTTTTTCAAGCCCTTTGTCAAGTATCTCTTTATTTTCCTTACTTCCAAAACCAAACCAGCCCATTGAGGATATAATTAATTGAATGACAAATATAAAAAAAGCTTTCTTCAGCTACGAAGAAAGCTCCTGATATCATATTGAAGATATAAATGTTATTTTTTTGTGAAGAAATCCTTAATATGGTCATTATGAACTACTGCTTCTTTAAACTGATATGCACCTGTTTTATCCGATTTGGTCATTTTGATGCACTTTGTAAAAAGTTTACCGCTACCAGTTTTCAGTGTTGCAACTACTTTCTTTGCCATGATGTTTTCTGTTTACTTGATTTCTCTGTGAAGTGTATGTTTCTTAAGAATTGGATTGTATTTCATACGTTCCATACGGTCAGGAGTATTTTTCCTGTTCTTTGTCGTTATATACCTTGAAGTTCCGGGTTGACCACTTTCCTTATGCTCGGTGCATTCAAGTATAACCTGCTGCCTGTTACCTTTTGCCTTTTTTGCCATTTCCTGATCTTATTTTTAATAATTCAAAATGTAACCTTTTTCCTTTGCCTCTTTCAAAACTGTGGTAAGTCCTTTTTTATTTATCAGACGTATACCCGAAGTTGAAACTTTAAGCGAAATCCATCTCTCCTCTTCTGCAAGATAAAATCTCTTTACAAAAAGATTGGGGTAAAATTTCCTTTTTGTCCTTCTCTTTGAATGCGAAACATTATTTCCGACTATCGCTTTCTTCCCTGTAACCTGACAAATCTTTGACATTGATATGCTTTTAATTTCTTTACTAATGTCTTTCCTGAAAAATGAAGCGCAAAATACGTGATTTTTATCTGATTAACCAAATATTTATGTCAATTTTTTTCAACATAGGTATAAAATGCACCTTATCCATTGATAATCTGCTTCCTGAGCATATTAAGTGCAACAATTGTGAACCGTATTATGTTATTCATGCGATCTGTTCCAAGGGTATGTTTTTCTGCGATTGTGCCGGACTCAGAAGCCACTGCTGTCCAAAGCGTTCCGACAGGTTTCTCTTCTGTTCCCCCATCGGGACCCGCAATACCTGAGGTTGCCACTGCGAAATCGGCTTTAAGAAGCCTTCTTGCCGCTTCAGCCATCAAAGTTACAACGGCTTCGCTAACAGCTCCATGCTTTTCAATAACCTTCTCATCAATTCCCAGCAATTCAGTTTTGATACTGTTGGCATATGCAATTACAGATCCTTTGAAATAATATGAACTGCCCGGAACGCTCGTAATCATATGAGCTATATTTCCGCCCGTGCAGCTTTCCGCAGTGCAGATAGTTTTCCTTTTATGCCGGAGAAGTCTTCCAATAACCATTTCAAGTGATTCTTCATTTTCCCCATAGATCAGATCAGGTATGATTGAATAAAGCTTAGTAGCCTGTTCATCAACCGATTCTTCAATTTTACCTTGATCTGTGCCGGTTCCTGTAAGTCTTAATTTTATTATTCCTGAAGAAGGAAGATATGCGATTTTGACGCATTCCGGAAGGGCCTCTTCAAAGCCTGTAAGCATTTCAGCGAGTCTTGCCTCAGGAGCTCCGTATGTCATTATATTCCTGTGGATTATAAATTGTGAAGTGAACTGCTTTTTAAGTGCCGGCATTACATGGTGGGTCATTATATATTTCATCTCTGCCGGAACCCCCGGCAATGAAATAAAAATTGTCCTGTCCTTTTCAAACCACATTCCAGGAGCTGTTCCGGCAGCATTTGTAAGAACTATGCACGATTCCGGGACTTCTGCCTGCTTTCTGTTATTCTCGTTCATGGGAAAATTTCTTCTTCGCATCATACTTTCCACCATTGCAAGAACCTCATTATTCATTACAAGTCTGGTGTTAAAGAATTCACAAAGAGCAGGTTTAGTAATATCGTCACTGGTAGGACCTAATCCTCCGGTAATTATTACCACATTTGCTTTCCCTGAAGCTTCTGCCAGAGCAATCAGGATATCGGTTCTGTTATCATGAATAGTTATTTTTTTAAAGATATCGAATCCGGCGAGGCTAAGTACCGAACCTATCCATGCGGAATTAGTGTCAACTGTCTGGCCAATAAGCAGCTCATCCCCGATTGTTATAATTACGGCTTTCATTTTATTTACCCTATGATAGGGCAAATTTAGACAATCTTCAATCAAAAATGAAAATAGGAACTTATCGGTAATGGATAACTGATTCAATTTAAAGTCACGGAAATTGAAAATACGTCATTTATTGTCAGTTAATGTAATAATTTAAATTTAAAAACTCTCCTTTGATTGAAAAACCAAATATATTTGAGAGGGAATGACAATAACTAAAATCAGTTACTAATATAAACCAGGGTCAGATGATTCCTAAAAAGATTCATTATTGTTGGTTGAGTGGAGAGGATTATCCCTTAAGTGTTCAAATGTGTATCGATTCATGGAAAAGGGAGTTACCGGATTATGAACTAGTGTTGTGGGATAAGGAAAAATTTGACCTCGGATCTGTAACATTTGTAACAGAGGCTGTTAAGGTGAAAAAATGGGCGTTTGCCTCGGATTATATCCGCCTGCATGCCTTATATACTGAAGGAGGTATATATCTTGATTCAGATGTATATGTAAAGAAAAACTTCGACCATTTTTTAGAAAATGATTTTTTTTCTGCTGTATTATATCACAACAATTATGTGAAAAAGGGGAATACTCTTGCTTTATTAAATGAAGACGGATCTTCAAAGACTCCCTTTACACCTAAACCTGGTTTTGGTATTCAGGCTGCTGTGATTGGTAGTATAAATGGGCACCCTTATCTGGAGGATTGTATGAAATTCTATAGAGAAAACCATTTTATAATGGGTGATGGCAGTTACTTCAGCAGGATGATTGCTCCGGATATTTTTGCCATGTTCGCTGAAAAATATGGTTTCCGTTATAAAAATGAACTTCAGCACTTAGGTAATAAAATGTTAATACTACCGTCCGATTTCTTTGCAGGCAGAATTGATGAGACAACAGAGAATTCATATTCAGTACATTTATGTGAAGGGAGTTGGAATGAAGAGGATTCAGATTTAAGAAAAAGATTTATGAAGATATTTGGGAACTTTAAAATCTTTAATCCATTAATTGGAATTCTGAAGAAGCCTATCCGGAAATTAAGACTTTATAAAAAGAGACAGCAGATCCGGAATAAAATTATTCTGACAAAGTAACAATTAAAAAAGGTATGCATTTAAAATATTTAACGCAAAAATCAACCCGGCATTTTATACTGATGGTGCAAAATTTGGTACAAATAAATAGGGACTCACTTGTTATTAACTTGTAAGTCCCTGATTATTAAGAGCGGGAAACGAGACTCGAACTCGCGACCCTTAGCTTGGGAAGCTAATGCTCTACCAACTGAGCTATTCCCGCATTATTTAATTTCGAAATTCGGATTTTCGATTGCGAATTTAAAAAATAAAACCGAAATCCAAAATCCCAAATCCGCAAACATAAGAGCCTCCAATGGGACTCGAACCCACGACCTGCTCATTACGAATGAGCTGCTCTACCAGCTGAGCTAAGGAGGCAAAAACCGATGCAAATATAGAAATTCATTCTAATTTTGCCAGCCTTGAAAGAAGAGGAGGATGTGAATAATGGAAAAAAACGTAGGCCGGATGAGGGATCATGTTTGACAGATTTTTTACTGCCAGCTTTTTCAATGAGGCTGCAAGCATAAGGGGTTCATAATTGTCGCGGACAAATTTGTCAGCTTCAAACTCGTTCTTTCGTGAAATATAGTTTGACACCAGGCCAATCAGCAGCGACATGGGACTATACAAAATGCCAAAAACGATCAGACCAAGGTGAAAGCTTGGAGTCTCCGCCCCTATTGCATCGGATAATAAGGGGCTGTCGACAACCAGGGAAAAGAGAAACAGCATCAGACCAGTAAGGAGGACCGATGCAATAAGGCTTTTTAGAACGTGCTTCTTCTTATAATGGCCGATCTCGTGTGCCAGAACAGCAACAATCTCCTCATCCGACATCTCCTTTATCAGTGTATCATAGAGGACGATCCTTTTCTTTGATCCAAATCCTGAAAAATAGGCATTAGCCTTAGTACTCCTTTTAGACCCGTCAATAACATAAATATTCTTCAACCGGAACCCTGTTTTTTCTGCAAATGCTTCAATTTTAGTTCTCAGTGGACTATCAATCAGAGGAGTCTGCTTATTAAACAGAGGTACGATCCATTCAGAATAAAAGAAATTTATGAATATAGAGAAAACAGAAATAAGTCCCCAGGCATAAAGCCAGAACCCTTTTCCGGTTTTATAGTAGATCCAGGTGATCAATCCAAGGACGGGAATTCCTATCAGCAAAGCTATGAACCATGACTTCAGGTGATCAGTTATAAATATTCTGACAGACATAGTGTTAAATCCATATTTCTTCTCGATGATAAATGTATCATACCAGCCGAAAGGCAAATTAATGATTTCGGATGCAAAACCGATTATTCCAAAGAAAATAAGTGCAATAATCACATGGTTGCTGCTGAACGACCTGGCAAATGAATCGAGAACAGCAAATCCTCCTGCAACGATCATTATTATTATGATTACCAGGTTGAAAGAGGATGACCAGAATGATAGTTTAAGATTGTCCTTCTCATAAAGCTGAGTTTTCCTGTATTCTTCCTTATCGCAGATGCCTTTAAGCTTTTCGGGGAGAAATTCCGAACGCATACCGGCGTTAAGGTATTCAAGGTATCTTTCAAGCAAAAAACCGGTTATGGGGAAAAAAAGGATCAGAAAAAAAACGAAGTTGTGCATTGACAGCAAGGTATTATAAAAAAAAGAAGCAGGGCGCCTGTTTAAAATAAGTGTGGAATAAATATGTCTCGCTGCATTTCCTCGTGCTATAAGGATAGACGCCCTGCGGTACTACAAATATAATAAATATTTTTAAGTTAACATACCTCCGCACACATGAATTGTTTGTCCACTTATGTAAGAAGATAGGTCCGATGCCAGGAATAAGGCTGTATTTGCCACATCCTCAGGGGTTCCGCCACGTTTTAATGGTATTTTATTTATCCAGTCACTTTTTATATCGGGAGGTAATTTGTCAGTCATTTCAGTAAG
>CAZCQC010000429.1:0-19389 GCA_964500155.1 uncultured Rikenellaceae bacterium
CGAAATTGACTCATCATTTGCAAGGGCTTACTCCGACCTGGCCTCGGTGTACCTGGCCCGTTATTTCTGGGAAACATATTTTAAGGAGGATTTTCTTGATTCCTGTTTAGTACTTGCCAATATCGCAATTTCTTTTGATAGTAAAATTGAGGAGGCTTACCACATGATGGGCAGGTGTTACTTTGAAAAGGGAGACATTGAAAATTCTTTATTCAACTTCAATAAAGCACTCGAAATAAATCCCGATTATTCTGATGCCTGGGCTTACCAGGGTTACCTGTTTACATCGGTGGTCGATGATTATGTAAGGGGAATAGAATCTTACAGGAAATCGGTAAGTACCGGTCCGCCTGAATATCTGCCTACTTTGCTGAGAGGATTGGGACAGGCTTATCTTGATGTCGGTTTCATTGAAGAAGCAAAGAATTGTTATAATCAGGCATTCCAGATTGACGGGGATGTGGGATTACACTTATTTAATTTATCGGATATTGAATATTGCCTTGAAAACTATGAGGAGGCTATCAGACTTGGAAATGAGGCGAGCAAAGCTGATTCAGCATATTTCCCCGAGACTTCCTATTATTATGGACCTGTTGACCACACCTCAGAAGCTTACATGCAAGCTCAGAAATTACTTCGAAAATTTGAAAGATCCGGAACCAAAGACCTTAACCAGTTGCATCGAATTGGCTATGCTTTCTGGAAGGCAGGGAAATACAGCGAGGCAGATCGTTATTTTAAGATGCAGATAATGAATTCCCGGGAAAGCATAAAGCTTAAAAGATATATGTCGCTATATAAAGGGGCATATTATGATCTGGCAGCTATTCATGCCTTTTTAGGCGACAGGGATATGGCCTATCATTATCTCGATGAGTTCAGCAAGAAAAGCTTTTACCCATTGTGGTGGATCACACTGGCAAAACATGATCCATTTTTTATCAGCATAAAAAATGACGAAAAATTTCAAAGAATCCTGAAGGATATGCAGTTGAAATATCAGGCAGAACATGAAAGGGTAAGGAAGTGGCTGGAGGGAAAAACGGAGTTTAGAAATGGAATCTGAAACTCTATTTCAGATCCTCGAGAGAGAATCCCAGTTTTAGTAGATTTCCAGGCTGAAGGATCTCCCTTAATCTGGCATCATCTATTGTTTTCAGGACCGTGTTTGCTTCGAAAATATCGTATTTATTCTCCTTCATCAGTTTTGCAAGCTCCGCGGCCTTATGATATCCGATGTGAGGAACGAGAGCCGTTGTTAATGCCGGACTATGCAAAAGGGAATAATACCCGGTAGTATCGTTAACAATGAGTCCGTTTATAAGGTTCTCTTCCGCTGTTTTACATGAAGAAATAAGCAGATTAATGCTATCAAGAACAGTATAACCTATTACTGGCAGGTAAGCATTAAGTTCAAGACAACCCTGACCAGAAAGTGAACTGACCAGGTTATCGTTTGAATATATTTTATGAGAAGCTGAAATTATAAATTCGGGGATCACAGGATTTATCTTTCCCGGCATTATGGAACTTCCTACCTGTTTTTCGGGGATTGAAATGAACTTATCACCTGTTACGTCAGAAGCAAGAAGCCTCAGATCCGAAACCATCTTCTCGAGATTAACAGCCGATGCCTTAAGAATTGCGTGTACCTCAACCCATTTATCCAGGTTTGAAGTTGCATCCGACAGGTTCTCACTGTGCGAAACCGGAAGACCTGTAAGATTACGTAATTCCGGAACAACCTGCATAATGAAAAACCTCGGAACTGCCAGACCTGTTCCAATGGCTCCACCACCCAGATTTACAGGTTTTAACCGCTCAATGCATTTTGATACTCTCCACCAGTCGCGTGAAAGTGCTTCATTATAGGAGCTGAAGAGCAGACTGAATGAAGATGGCACAGCTTCCTGCATCTGGGTAAAACCCGGACGCAGCTTGTCATCTGAATCCCGTTCAAGCTTTTCAATCTTCAGTCTCAGGCTGTTTATCCTGCCTTCGAGCGACTGTAGCAAGAACATTGCCGCAACAGTAAGAGCTGTGGGGATCACATCATTTGTCGACTGGTAAATATTTGCGTGCTCAGTGGGATCGATATAAGTGTACTCACCACACTTATATCCTGTCTTTATGAGTGAGGCATTTGCAATGATCTCATTGATATTCATATTGATGCTCGTACCTGCTCCACCCTGGACGGCAGGCACAATGAAATGCTCAAAATACTTGCCTTCAGATACCTCTCGGGCCGATCCGGTCATAGCATTGAGGATTTCATCACCAATAATTTTGACGGTAAGATTTTTACCGTATTTTTCAGTTGCAGTGTCACGGAATTTACGGTATGTATTGTAACATGCAATTTTCGTAATGCCAACAGCTTTATACCATTCCAAAGGGAAAGGAGTATTTACGGGAAAATTTTCTTTTGCCCTCAGTGCATGTATCCCGTAAAGAGCATCCGAAGGGATCTCTTTCTGTCCTAAGCTGTCTTTTTCAATCCTGAACATAGATTTCTGGATTTCCTCTGTGCCTCTCTGTGAATTCTCTGTGGGTCTCTGTGTAACTGAAAGAAAAATAAAAACTTACACAGAGGGACACTAAGGAGACACAGAGGATCACAGAGGTTTATAATAATGTGGAACCGGAAACAGGGCGTGCGTATGCCACCACATCTGCTCCGGTAATTTCATCTCTGCAAAGAATTATAAGCCTTTCAAGAACATTCCTGAACTCGCGGATGTTCCCCGTCCATTCTATTTTCTGAAGCTCATTTATGGCATCCTTTTTTATTGTTTTTTTGCTCATCCCGTATTCCCCGCAGATAACACTGTTGAAATGCTCGGCAAGAATCGGAATATCGTCATGCCTCTCATTGAGGGTAGGAACATGTATCAGGATCACACTCAATCTGTGGTATAGATCTTCCCTGAAAGTGTTATTTTCGATCTCTTTTCTGATGTTTTTGTTAGTTGCTGCTATAACCCTTACATTGACATGTATATCCTTGTCCGATCCCACGCGGGTTATCTTGTTTTCCTGAAGGGCCCGAAGCACCTTTGATTGTGCCGAAAGGCTCATGTCACCAATTTCATCGAGGAAAAGAGTTCCCCCGCTAGCCTGTTCAAATTTGCCTATCCTCTGCTTGATGGCGGAGGTAAATGAACCTTTCTCGTGACCGAAAAGTTCACTTTCAATAAGTTCTGACGGAATAGCTGCACAATTCACTTCCACAAAAGGACCTTTTGACCTGTTGCTTTTTTCATGGATCTGGTGAGCTACCAGCTCCTTACCTGTACCATTGGCTCCTGTGATCAAAACACGCGCCTCAGTCGGCGCTACTCTGTCGATCATCTCCTTAACCTTTTCTATTGATTCAGATTCCCCCACTATTTCGTACATCTTGCTGACCTTGTTCTTCAGCACCTGAGTCTGGGTAATAAGGGTCGATTTATCGGTGGCATTCCTCATTGTTATCAGCAGTCTGTTCAGATCGAGAGGCTTTTCGAGAAAGTCAAAAGCGCCCTTCTTTATTGCTTCTACTGCAGTATCAATATTTCCATGTCCGGAGATCATTACGACCGGGATATCCGAAGAGGTCTCACATATTTTCTGAAGTACTTCGATGCCATCCATCTTTGCCATCTTAATATCACAGAGAACAATGTCGTATGAATTGGTATTGAACAGCTCAAGACCTGAAAGTCCGTCCTCTGCAAGATCCACCTCATGTTTCTCATATTCCAGAACCTCCTTCAGGGTGTTCCGGATTGCCCGCTCATCGTCAATTACTAAAATTTTGGACATAATGATTTATTTTTTTACCCACCCCTCACCCCCCGCCGAAGCGGGGCAGGCTCTCCCTGGAGGGGATCTTATTATTCTTCCCCATACCTCGTACCTCGTACCCCATACCTATTTTATCCGGAATATCTCAGCCATTTCCACATCTCTTTCCATGAAGTTTTCTTACCATACATAAGTATACCTGTACGGTAAACCTTGGCTGCCATCCAAACAAAGGCAAGAAAAGTTATTACCATAAGCGCCATTGACACTGCCAGTTGCCAAATGGGTACTCCAAACGGGATTCTGGCCATCATAACAATAGGAGATGTCAGCGGAATCATTGAGCACCAGAATGAAAGAGAGCTTTCAGGATTTTGCATTGTTCCCATGGCGACCATCAGGGCAAGGATTATGGGTATTGTAACAGGCAGCATGAACTGCTGGGTTTCCGTCTCATTATCGACCGCCGATCCTATAGCTGCAAATACTGAAGCATAAAGAAGATACCCGGTTACAAAGTAGAAAATGAAAGAAATAATTATCAGTCCCCATGGCTGGTTCATCGCACTGTCAAACAATTTGGAAAACTCGGCCAGATCGGGATTGACCTGCGGTGACTGGGATGCCACTGCCGACTGCTGTCCATCGGTCATCAGGCTTTTTGATACATTCTGTGAAACTTCAGTTAGATCTGCTTTTTTCAAGACCGTTGATTTGAGAACCCCGACAATAGCAAAAGTCAGTAATATCCAGATCATAAACTGGGTAAGTCCGACGAGTGCAATGCCAACTATTTTTCCCATCATAAGCTGAACGGGTTTTACAGATGACACTATTACTTCAACAACACGGCTGGTTTTTTCCTCAATTACGCCCCTCATTACCTGCGACCCGAACATAAAAACAAGCATATACATAAGAAAACCGCCAATATAAGCCAGAGCCATTGCAATCCCTGTGCTTGTACTCTTTACTTCTCCTGAATCGCCTATCTTCTGAGTCTGTATCGATACATTTGTCTCCACATTCTTCATAATATCATCGAGATTCTGAATATTGTAAGTCATAAGCTTCTGTCGTTCAATTTCTTTCTCAAGGGAGCTTTCGATATATTGAAGATCACTTATAGGAGGCTGCTTTTTTGATATCAGGGTAATGGCATTTGGCGTATTTACGAGTTCAGGAGAGATGTTAAGCACCCCGTAATATCCGGCCTGTTCAAAAGAATTCTTAATGTCATCAAGCCTCACATTTTCCAGGTAAACAAATTCAAGAGTCTTGGAATTTTTAATAACACCTTTAAAAAGATCCGAACCCTCTTCAATAACTGCAATCTTTTTAAAGTCCTTGTCCTGATTGACCATTAAAAGTGTCGGTACAATTATTATTGCTGCCATCAGCACGGGAGCAAGAATAGTCATAATTATAAATGACTTTTTTCTGACCCGGGTCATGTATTCCCTTTTTATAATGATGGATATCTTATTCATATTGTGTGATTTATGATATTAATTATTTATAAGGGATTAATTCCGGTTTTCGACAACCCTGATAAATATCTCATTCATTGATGGAAGTGCCGGGTTGAACGAAATAACCTTACCCGATTTTAGGGCGTTTTGAAGTATCTCATTTGTTTCCATCCCGCTGGTTGTTTTAAGCCTGATAGTACTTTTCCCATTTTCAGTTAGTTTATTCAGAATACTGAAATGATGGTTTCCTGCCAGTGTCACATCTCCTTCAAAAACAATATCGTATTCATTGGCCGCCCATTGCTTGCGGATATCATAGACATTTCCCTCGAGGATGGTTTTAGCCTTATTTATAAGAGTAATGTTATCGCATAATTCTTCAACAGATTCCATATTATGTGTTGAAAAGATAATTGTGGCGCCTCTCTCCCTGAGAAAAAGTATTTCGTTTTTAACTACATTTGCATTTACCGGATCGAATCCTGTAAATGGTTCGTCGAAGATCAAAAGCTTCGGTTCATGAAGAACCGTTGTCGCAAACTGGACCTTTTGCTGCATACCTTTTGACAGCTCCTCGACTTTCTTTCCCCACCAGTCGACAATATCGAGTTTTTTGAACCAGTATTTAAGCCTTCTCATTGCCTCAGCTTTTGACAGGCCTTTAAGCTGTGCAAAGTATAATGCCTGTTCCCCGACTTTCATCTTCTTGTACAAACCTCGTTCCTCAGGAAGATAACCAATTGACATTACATCCTCCGGCTTAAGTTTTTTCCCGTTTAGAAACAATTCCCCCGAGTCAGGTCCTGTGATCTGATTGATTATCCTTATCAGGGTTGTTTTTCCAGCTCCATTTGGTCCAAGAAGTCCAAAAATGCATTGTTCAGGAACAGAAATGCTTACGTCGTTAAGTGCATATTGTGTTCCGAACTGCTTGGTGATGTTTTTTGCTTCAAAAAGTGCCATAGAGGTCAGTTAAGTATAGTAAAAAGAAACGTAAATATATAAAACTCTGTGAATTTTACTGAAAATACCCTCTCATCCTTTCGAAGAATCCTTTATCGTCTTTATCCGGTTTTGGCGTGAATGAGTCGCTGTCTTTCATCTTTTCAATAATCTTCATCTCTTCACGGGTAAGACTTTTCGGGATCCATACATTAACGTTGACAAGCAGATCGCCTCTGCCGTAACCATTGACCTCGGGAAGTCCTTTCCCTCTCAACCGTAATATTTTCCCTGGCTGGGTGCCTGGTTCTATTTTGATTTTTACATTGTTATCCACTGTGGGGACTTCGACATGGGTTCCGATTATTGAATCAGGGATGCTTATAAATAAATTATAGATCAGATCGTTTCCTTCCCTTATCAGATCGGGGTGTTCCTCTTCGTCAATAACAACAAGAAGGTCCCCGTTCATTCCACCACGTCTGGCCGCATTGCCTTTTCCTTCAACATTCATCTGCATACCTTTTGCGACTCCTGCCGGGATATTGATTTTGATAATATCTTCTTTCTGTACAATACCCTCACCATAACAAGCCGTGCATTTTTTTGTTATTGTCTTGCCTTCACCATTGCAGGAAGGACATACTGCGGTAGTTTGCATCTGACCCAGTAAGGTATTTGTTATCCGGGTCACATGCCCTGAACCCCGGCAGGTTGTACAGGTTGCCGTGCTGTTCTGGTCTGCAGCTCCTGTTCCGTTACATGAAGAGCAAATTCCATATTTGCTGACTTTTATTTTTTTCTCCGCACCAGCAGAAATTTCCTGAAGGTTGAGTTTTACCTTTACCCTCAGGTTGCTTCCTTTATTGATCCTTCTGCCACCCCCTCGCCTTGAACCGCCGAATCCACCAAATCCGCCAAAAGCGTCACCGAAAATATCGCCAAATGACGAAAAGATATCGTCCATTGTCATACCAGCTCCGCCAAAGCCGTTTCCGGAGGCTCCCCCTACACCTGCATGGCCATAACGGTCATACCTGGCGCGTTTTTCATCGTTACTTAATACCTCATAGGCTGTGGCAGCTTCCTTGAAGTTCTCTTCAGCTTTCTTGTCGCCAGGATTCTTATCAGGATGGTACTTCAATGCCTGCTTCCTGTAAGCTTTTTTAATCTCCTCCTTAGTAGCTTCCCTGGAGACGCCAAGCACCTCATAATAATCTCTTTTTTCCATTCCTGATATTATTTCTATTCCTGACTTTCAGACTGAGTTGAATTGATTCTATTCTATTCTCCTATTACTACCTGTGAATGTCTTAAAACTTTATCCTTCAGATAATAGCCTTTTAATATGACTTCAACTATTTTCCCTTTTTTATCCTCCTCGGCCACTGGTATCTTTGCTGCTGCATCGTGAAGATCTACATTAAAATTGCTGTTAAGCGATTCAATCTCCCTGACTCCGTTCCTCTTAAGAAAATCGGATAATTTAACATATATCAGATCAATTCCTTCCTTCATGCCTTCGCAATTAGCGTAGGATTCCATATGCTTAAGCGCCCTTTCGAAATCATCCATTACGGGCAGAATTTCTTTAAGAAGATCCTCTCCGGCATATTTTGAGATATCCATTTTCTCCTTCAAAGTCCTTTTTCTGTAATTATCAAATTCTGCCGAGAGCCTTAAGTACTTATCCTGCATCTCTGCCAGTTTTTCCAGTAAAACCTTCTCATCATGTATTTTTTTGTCAGATACCGGTACTTTACCAGTTTCAGGTTCCGATGGCATACCTTCTGTTTCCTCATCCTCAACTAACTCTTCATTAGTCTCATTGTTGCCGGTATCGTTAGTCGTATTATCTTTATATTCAGTTGTTTCTATATAATTCTTTTCCTTATCGGTATTTGATCCGAAAATCTTTTTCTTAACCATTATTCTGAAATTTTTCTAAATATTACTCATTGATAACAAAATATCTGCCAAGGGGCGATAATTGACAAATTGACAGAAAGAAATGTATTATGTATTATAGGCGATTGACGATGTGATTTTTGTACATCGCCTATAGAACATCATAAATAATACATAATTACACCCTTGTTATATCCGCCCCCAGTGCATTTAAGCGGGCATCTATCTTCTGATAGCCCCTGTCGATCTGCTCGATATTATGAATTACACTTTTGCCCTCGGCTGAGAGGGCAGCTATCAGCAGGGCCACTCCTGCCCTGATATCAGGTGAAGACATGGTGGTGCCTCTCAGCCTGATCATATTATCGAGTCCTATAACTGTTGCCCTGTGAGGATCGCAAAGGATTATCTGGGCTCCCATATCGATCAGCTTGTCAACAAAGAAAAGACGGCTTTCAAACATTTTCTGATGGATGAGAACCGCTCCTTTAGCCTGTGTTGCGGTGACCAGGAATACACTCAAAAGGTCAGGGGTGAGGCCTGGCCAGATAGCATCGGCAATAGTCATTATTGATCCGTCGATAAATGTCTCTATTTCATAGTGTTCCTGACCTGGAATGTAAATGTCATCAGCTTTTCTTTCAAATTTAATTCCTAGCCGGCGGAATGAATCAGGGATGATGCCCAGGTTCTCATATGAGACATTTTTTATAGTTATCTCAGATCCTGTCATAGCCGCAAGTCCTATAAAGGAGCCTATTTCGATCATATCGGGAAGGATGGTATGATTGCATCCGCCAAGTTCCTTTACCCCGTCGATATTAAGAAGGTTGGAACCTATCCCATCTATCCTGGCTCCCATAGATACCAGCATCCGGCACAGTTGCTGGATATAGGGTTCACATGCCGCGTTATAAAGGGTCGTCCTTCCTTTTGCAAGGACAGCGGCCATAATAATATTGGCAGTACCGGTAACAGATGCTTCATCAAGATGTATATATGCGCCTGATAAAGAAGAAGCTTCAACTTTATAGAAAGGATCCATTGTGTCGAATTCGAACCTGGCTCCCAGTTTCTGAAAACCTGTAAAATGAGTGTCTACCCTTCTGCGGCCTATCTTGTCCCCGCCGGGTTTTGGAATAAAAGCGCTTCCAAACCTGGCAAGAAGTGGTCCTACTATCATAATGGAACCTCTGAGACTTGCGCTTTGATTTCTGAACTGGACCGTCTGAAGATAGTTGAGGTCAATATTTATTGCTTCGAAGCTGATAACCGATTCTGCTTCTTTTGTTATTTTAACTCCCATGCAGCCTATCAGTTCAATAAGCTTGCTGACATCACTAATATCCGGAATATTGCTGATAGTGACTTTATCAGGTGTCAGAAGAGTTGCGCAGATGATCTGCAAAGCTTCATTTTTTGCTCCCTGGGGGATAATTTCACCTTTCAGTGATCTCCCGCCCTGAACAATAAAACTACCCATTAATGGCGATTATGTACTTTTTTCCTGATAAATGGTTTATTCTGTTGTTTTCCATGAGGTCTGCCCATCTGTGGTTTCTTCTTAACCGGCGGCAACAGCTCCCTTACTTCAAGTATTCTAACCCCGTCGGTTATTTTAAGCCTTCCGCGTGATAACAATTTCATATCGCCTATGATCACCTCATCACTTACCTGTCCGCGGTTCCAGGTGATATAGGATTTTTTCATCTGGTTGACAATAAGATTTGTGAGGTATTCTTTTTCTTCCCCATCATCCATTTCAGAGGCAGCATCGATCATCAGTTCAATTATCCGGCCATAATGGAGATATCTTATATCGCCCTGCCTGTATGGCACCTGATTTGGTTTTTCAATGAATTTGGAAGCCTCAGGAGGTGAGAACGGAAAATCAATGTCAAGATCAAAATCAGCAATGATTGAAAGGTGGTCCCATAGTTTATGCTTGAAATCCCCAATATCGCGGATCTGGGGATTGAGATTGCCCATGATCTGTATTATCGTCTTTGCAGCACGGTTTCTTTCATCCTTGTCCTGGATGGTTTTTATGTGATCAACCATCTTCTGGACATTCCTGCCATATTCAGGCAAGGCCATTCTTTTTCGCTGGGTGTTATAGTCGTAATTCATCAACTGACATCTATTTCCTGCAAAGCTAATAATTAAATGCAAAAAAATGCAAGTTGCTTGTTGCAAGTTGCTTGTTGCGGGTTAATATGTTTTCAACAAATCATTTCTAACTTTGAAAAGCTAAATTTGAATGAATATGTATAAAATACTTCTGGTCATAATCTCGTTGAATTTGTTGGTGCCGCTAAAAGCAGATGATGGTTATAGGCGTAATCACCTTATCGATGTATTAAATTACACATTCAAAGTTTCGATCAGCGATACGAGTGATACAATTTATGGCGAGACATCAATTTCATTGAATTTCAGAGGTAAAATATCTGATATGGAGTTTGACCTGAAAAACTTGAGGTCCGATGGACGGGGAATGGTAACTGACTCAATACAATTCAGTGTTTGCGCGACTAAATGGGTTCATGCTGAAAACAAGCTTAGAATTACTCCTGACATTCCAGTTACGGCTGGCTCCAATGGCATCCTGAAAGTGTTTTATCACGGTATACCTGCTGACGGACTTATAATTTCGGAAAATAAATTTAAAAACAGGTCATTTTTCTCCGACAACTGGCCCGACAGGGCTGGCAATTATCTGCCATGCGTCGATCATCCATATGATAAAGCCTCTGTCGAATTTATTATTATCGCACCGGCTCATTATGAGGTAGTTGCTTGCGGATACCTTGTTGAAGAGAGCCACCTCCCTGGAGATATGAAGCTTACCCGCTGGAAGGAAGATGTCCCTCTCGCAACCAAGGTTATGGCATTCGGAGCGGCAGAATTCGATTTCAGGCTGGCAGGTGTGGCAGGGAATGTACCTGTCTGGACATATGTTTATAAAGAGAATAGTGATGAAGGATTCTATGATTATGGCATAGCAATCAAGCCGGTTGCATTTTTCAGTGAACTGATAGGGCTGTATTCATATGAAAAGCTTGCTAACGTGCAATCCAAAACTATATTCGGGGGACTTGAAAATGCCGGTTGCATTTTTTATGGTGAAAATTCGGTAACAGGGAAAGGAAGAGCAGAAGGTTTAATTGCCCATGAGACTGCTCACCAGTGGTTTGGCAATTCTGTTACTGAAAACGACTGGCACCATATTTGGCTGAGCGAAGGCTTTGCGACATACCTAACATCGGTTTATATGGAGAAGAATTATGGCAGGGAACGACTTGTTGAGGAAATGAAGACTGACCGCGACCAGGTAATCAGGTTTTATCTTCGGTCACCCCATCCTGTTATCGATACTACAATTACAAACCTTATGAGATTACTTAGTGTCAATTCATATCAGAAGGGTGCCTGGGTACTTCATATGCTCAGGAATGAACTTGGTGATGAAAGCTTTTGGAGAGGTATGAGCTCTTTTTATGAGAAGTTCAGAAATAAGAATGCACTTACTTCCGATTTTGAGAGAGTGATGGAAGAAGCCAGCGGAAAAGACCTCAGCGGATTTTTTATTCAATGGTTATATGTTGCAGGACAACCAGATCTTAAAATCACGAACACTCCTTCAAAGAAAAATGGAAATACTGAAATAACAATTGAACAGAAGCAGGAATTTCTTTACAGCTTTCCACTTGAACTGTTAATTAATTCACAGGAAGGCGAATACAGGAAAAGTGTTCGAATTACTGAAAGGGTAACCAGGCTAACAGTCAAAAGCGCTAAAATAAATGAAATCGTGGCTGATCCTGATGTAAACCTCCTTTTCAGGCAGCTATCTGAATAAGGGAATTATAATCCAAGAAACTGAATTGCAATTCCCGAGAAAAATATCATTGCTCCGGCAATAACGTTGCTGTATTTTTCAACCGGTTTAAGGTTTATCTTGCTGAATCCAAGCTTGAATGCAAGGACAATTCCCATCATGGTAGCAATAGTGACGACAGAGAAAAGAAGAGAGACCACAACTGCACCCGGAATATTATGTTCTGCAGCCGGGTACATAATTATCGGGATCAATGGTTCACAGGGACCAAATATAAAGATCAGGAAAAGGATCCATGGTGTCGTCTTAACCACATCTGTTTCATGAACATGGGAGTGCCCTTCGATGTGAGCATGTTCATGGATGTGCTTGTTCCCTCCGATATGGTAATGTGAATGAGTGTGTTTTTTCTTCCTGTAAAGATTCCTGATGCTTATAATCATATAGACAAGTCCGAATGCAATAAACAACCATGCAGCAATATTCCCTCTGAATGATTCAACTGAAATAAGCTTGCTCAATGAGATTCCGACTGCAATTCCAACCAGACCAAGAACCACTGAACTAAAAACATGACCAAGCCCGCACAGGAAAGTTATAAACATGGTTTTCTTTATAGTCCACTTCTTAGCTTCACTCAGTACTATGAATGGCAGGTAATGATCGGGACCCAGTATCGTATGGATAAAACCAAGCGAGATTGCAGTTGCAGATAAAAGTGTTATTGAGTTATCCATAAGTGATTGTCAGAATACTGAATACTGATCTGATTTACTAATGCAAGTATAGGAATATATTTTAATAAATACAATTAAGGAAATACTCAGGACTAAAGTCGGTGTTTTATTTGTTGCGTTAACGATGGCTTTAAGGCCGTGGTTTAAGGATGCTATTATATTAGGGCTTCAGCCCCGGAAGTTTTCAGTTCACCCAACTGTTCTCCGAATAGACCAGCTCATTTATCCCGATATTCTGATTGTTAAGAAGCCTTCTCGAATTCAGGATGAAGAGCAACATTTTCTGATAATCAGCAGGTTTGGTAAAAAACTCAGGCTTGCTTTCAAACTTTGAGCAAGGCAGAACGAAGAACCTCTTCCTGTACTTCTCAATAGGAGTGTAGACCCATGTAAGGTAGTAATCCGCATCAGAAATGTAAAGTGAATCGGTCATTTTTGTTAGTTCGATCCTGACCATTGCACCACCATCTCTCCTGATAGTTCTCTGGTTCGAAACATTGTTCCCCAGCGAGTATACGACAATCTTGTCCCTAAGGGACGAATCACTTTTTGTCCATTCCATTCGCTGGAGGACATGAGGATGAGAGCCGATAATCAGATCGACGCCACGGCTGAAAAAATAGCCAGCCAGATCAGTCTGGATCTTTGAAGGCACCGTATCATATTCCGTCCCCCAGTGTAGGAACAGGATAATTGCATCCGGATTTTTGCTTTTTCGATATCTTCTGAAACAGCATTCTTTTCAAGCATGTTTACAATTACTGGCGGAGGAACTATGATCCCATTGGTCCCGTAAGTATAATTCAGTAGAGCCAGGGAAAATCCATTCTTTTCGATAATCAACGGATAAAGAGAATCCTTTGCAGCAGGATCTCTAAATGTTCCGGTATGAGGGATACCAAGGCTGTCGAGTCTGTTGATAGTGCTCAGAATACCCTTTCTTCCCCTGTCGGCAGCATGATTATTGGAAGTCGCAAAGACATCTATGCCTGCATTCATACATGCTGAAGCAAGCTGAACGGGGGAGCTGAAAGTCGGATACCCGGAGTATGGAGTACCGGCCAGTGTGACCTCGAAATTTGCTATTGCAATATCTGCCTCCGAAATTTCATCCTTCACATATTGGAAAACGTCATCATAATTATAAGAATGTGTTTCTCTGACCTCAGCAGACCAGATCTGTTCATCGTGACCCATAATATCGCCTATAAAAAGAAGTGATATCTTCTCATTCAAAGTGTCTGCATCCTGTGCCGACAGTAAAAATGAATTGACTGTTATAAGAACCAGTGAGTTTATTTTTCTGAACATATATTACTATAATAAAGAATTCATAAATTTAATAATTATTAAATTTGCCGGCTAAAAATTATGGAGTCCAGTAACTGATCCACAAATAAGATGAAGGAAACGGGAAATCACCCGGATATTAAAAAGCTCTCTTTTTTAGGTGTAATAGTGACGATGGGGATTGTTTTCGGAGATCTTGGTACGAGTCCGCTGTACACAATGCGGGCAATCATGATCGGAGGGGGAGACAATTTCAGCGACTTGCTGATTTATGGGTCATTATCGTGCATTTTCTGGACGCTTACATTGTCAACAACAATTAAGTACGTAATTATTGTACTCAGGGCTGACAATATTGGTGAAGGAGGTATTTTTGCCCTTTTTGCTTTAATTAAAAAGAAATCCACATGGATTGCTGTTCTGACTATGATAGGTGGTGCAGCATTGCTTGCCGACGGAGTTTTGGCACCTTCAATTACAGTTACATCAGCAATAGAAGGCCTTAGAATGCTTAATCCTGATATTCCGGTTGTCCCAATTGTACTTATTATAATCGCTGCGCTCTTTTTTATACAGCAATTTGGTACAAAATTAATCGGCAGTTCATTCGGTCCCATAATGCTGATCTGGTTTACAGCGCTGGGAGTACTTGGTATTTCTCAGGTAATTCTGCATCCTTTTATTTTGAAGGCAGTCAACCCGGTTTATACTTTCAGATTTTTGTCTGAATATCCCGGAGGATTTATACTCCTGGGAGCAATATTCCTTTGCACAACAGGAGCTGAAGCTATTTATGCAGACCTTGGACATTGTGGTAGATCAAACATAAGAGTATCATGGATATATGTTAAGTTATGCCTCCTTTTGAATTATTTCGGACAAGGGGCATGGCTGATATTAAATTATACACCCGGTTCGGATATAAATCCGTTTTTTAAAATAATGCCTCAATGGCTGCTTTTACCGGGAATAATGCTGGCGACAGCGGCAGCAGTTATTGCCAGCCAGGCGATTATTAGCGGCTCCTTTACCCTGATAAGCGAAGCCGTCTCACTGAACTTCTGGCCAAGAGTACGGACTCTGCACCCGACTTATATTATGGGACAGGTCTATGTACCCTTTGTGAACTGGTTTCTGTGGATTGCATGCACTCTTGTGGTCATTTCATTTCAGCAATCTGAAAACATGAGCGCGGCCTACGGCCTTGCGATAACCATTACAGAAATCATGACAACCTGCCTTTTATCATACTACCTGCTGCAAAAAGGGATAAACCACCGCCTGATTCTCATTCTGCTTATGGTATTCCTTACAATAGAATCTAGTTTCCTGATAGCTAATCTTTACAAATTTAAAAACGGAGGATGGTTCACACTGATACTTGCTTCATCATATTTTCTGTTAATGTTTGGATGGTATTTCGGAAGAAAAATAAAGAACAGGTATATTACATTTGCGAACCTTAATAAATTTACTGACCTTTTCAGAGACCTGTCAAAAGATGAATCTGTTCCGAAAACTGCAACCAACCTTGTTTATATTATCAGGGCCAACAGGAAGGATCAGGTTGAATCTAAGGTTATATTCTCGATTTTTCATAAACAGCCAAAGAGAGCTGATACATATTGGTTTATTCATATCGACAGGGTTACTGATCCTAACAAGTTTGAATATCATGTGACTCAATTGATCCCTGGTATTCTGATCAGGATTGATTTTGAAATCGGATTCAAGGTCGAACCCAGGATCAACCTCTATTTCAGGGAAGTGATTGAAGATCTTGTCGGAGATGGTGAGATAAAACTCGAAAGCGGTTACGATTCCCTGAAAAAATACAATGTACCTGGCGATTTCAAATTTGTCAATATCGAAAGAATTATGCCCAGAGATTTCAATCTTAGCAACCGGGAAAATTTCATTCTGACTTTTTACAGAATTGCAAGCAGGTTGAATAATAATGATGTAAAATTCCTTCAGCTTGATTCAACAAATACAATAATTGAACAGGTTCCAATCCTTATCGACCAGCCCAGTCATATGAGGATTAAGCGGATGAATACTTTGGAGTAATGGAAAAGAAAAAGGGGCACCTCGATATCAGCAAGCTCTCCTTTGGGGGATTGATCATAACTCTTGGAATTGTTTACGGGGATCTTGGTACCAGTCCTTTGTATACAATGAAAGCGATTGTTCTTGGTGGTGCCGGTAACTTCAATGAACTTTTGATTTACGGTTCGTTGTCATGTATATTCTGGACATTAACTCTTCAGACAACCATCAAGTATATAATCATTACTTTAAGAGCCGACAATAATGGAGAAGGAGGCATATATGCACTTTTCGCGCTCCTCAAAAAGAAATCGGGATGGGCTGCAGCCCTGACTATGATCGGAGGGGCTGCGCTACTGGCTGACGGAGTTATAACACCTTCGATCACAGTCACTTCTGCCATTGAAGGATTAAGGCTATTCAATCCTGATATTCCTGTAGTTCCTATTGTCCTTATAATTTTTACCGTGCTTTTCTTTATCCAGAAGTTCGGGACAAATATTGTAGGCTCATCTTTCGGACCGATTATGGTTGTCTGGTTTTTAATGCTTGGAGTCATCGGTTTTTCCCAACTTGTAATTTATCCTGACATAATAAAAGCTGTAAATCCCGTCTTTGCCATAAAATTTCTCGCACAATATCCGGGAGGATTTATACTTCTTGGGGCTGTTTTCCTATGTACAACAGGTGCAGAGGCTCTTTATTCTGATCTGGGTCACTGCGGCCGGAAGAATATCCGTATCTCCTGGATATTTGTAAAAACAATGCTTTTATTAAACTATTTCGGACAGGGAGCATGGTTACTTACAAATAAGATTCCGGGAGACGATTTCAATCCATTTTTTACAATCGTGCCCGGATGGTTTCTGTTGCCAGCAGTTCTCATTTCAACAGCAGCTGCAATAATTGCCAGTCAGGCTCTTATCACAGGTTCATTTACACTTATAAGCGAAGCAGTCTCACTAAATTTCTGGCCTAAGATCAGGATCTTATACCCAACTCATGTCAAAGGTCAGGTTTACCTGCCTTCCATTAACTGGTTCCTGTGGATCATGTGCAGTCTTGTGGTATTGTTTTTCCGGGAATCCTCAAATATGGAGGCCGCATACGGACTGGCAATTACTATTACAATGATTATGACAACCCTGCTCTTGTCATATTACCTTTATCAGAGGAGCACACAACATGGTTTTTCCCTGCTGATGCTGATCATTTTCCTTTCTATTGAAGGGAGTTTTCTGATAGCAAATCTTCATAAATTCAGGTACGGTGGATGGTTTACTCTGCTTCTTGCCTTGATCTACTTTATGATAATGCTTGGATGGTACTTTGGAAGGAAGATAAGGAACCGCCATATAACTTTCGTAAAGCTCGATGGCTATCTTCCTCTTATTAAGGATTTGAGTAAAGACAAGTCAGTCCCGATAACAGCAACCAATCTTGTTTATCTCATAAAAGCCAATAATAAGGATCAGGTGGAAGCAAAGGTTCTTTATTCGATCTTTCAGAAACAGCCTAAGAGGGCAGAAGTCTATTGGCTTCTTCATGTAGACAGGGTCGATGATCCATACCGGTTTGAATATGAGGTCGAACAAATAATCCCCGGAATTCTGATAAGAGTCGATTTTCATATTGGGTTTAAGGTCGATCCCAGGATTAACCTCTATTTTAAAGAGGTTCTTGAAGATCTCTCTAAAACAGACGAAATAAGCCTGAAGAGCAGCTTTAATTCATTGAAAAAGCACGACCTCCCCGGCGATTTTAAATTTATTATAATCGAAAGGATAATTCTACGTGACTTTAAATTGTCAACCTGGGAGAGCTTCATTCTTACCATTAACAGAATTGCTCAATTGATAAGCTTACCGGAGATCAGAGCACTTAAGCTTGATCCTACCAATACTATTACAGAACAGGTTCCGATAATTATCGATCAGAATGTTACCAGGAGAATAAGTCGTTCAAACTGATCATTTCTTCCTGAGGATCTTAATAGCACACAGAAATCCGCTAAAAATTGCTCCTGAAAAACCACCTCCTGTATTCCCCCAGGCAGATGCAAGATGCAGATTATCAAATATGTTTAATAAATTAACAGCGGGTTTCCCGGGATTCTGGGCAAATCCGTAAACAGCTCCTCCGGGATTCAAAGTATACCGTTTTATAGTAACCGGAGTTCCGACCTCATAATACTCGATCTGAGATGCTATGCCAGGGACAAGTTTTTCAAGCCTTTGAATAAAGATCTTTCCCACCTCTTCCTTTTTCGTTTTGTATTCCTCAGGAGTTAAAAGTTCCCAGTCTTTCTGATAATCAATACAGCAGATTGCTCCGACGCTTTTTCCTTCAGGGGCAAGTCCCGAATCAATCTGACCATAATCGACAAAAGTAAAACTCCTGCTTTTGAAATCTGCATTATTGTTCTTGTAGATGTCAGCCTGAGTTCTTACCGAACTGTCAAATACAAAAGTCGAATAGTGATCGTTACCGATATCCTTAAGAGAATTCCTGAAGCCAAAGTAAACGGTTAGCAATGACGCTCCCGGTTTCTGGATTTTAATTTCATTCTTTAATTTGTTGCCGGATTCTTCCGGCAACAATTCTGCCAAATTCGGAAGAGCTGTATTGGCTATTATTTCATCGGCATATGCAGTAATAACATCGGATGAAGAACCTGTTTTCTTTTTATATGTTGCTCCTTTCAGATTATTTCCTTCTGTTATTATTCCTGTAACAAGATGATTCAACAAAACCACGCCCCCATGGTTCCTGATATATTCTGCCAGATGATCCGAAAGTCTTTGTGAACCTCCCTTAATGAAGCTGGCACCTCCTTTTAAATAGCTCCCCTGGGCAATTGAATAATAGTTAAGTGATAATGAATAAGGATCATCGTGGAAATATCCGAGATTCCCAAGTAAAACAAGTTTAAGATCTTCGTTATGAATTATTGAATCAAGAAATTCTCCAAGGCTTTGTTCTTTTATAATCCCGCTTTGGGCTGATTTTCTTTTTGGATTAAGTACCTGATCATAAAAAGCTTTAATGCCATCAATCTCTGCAGGAAACTCCTTTCCCAGCACTTTAAAGGCCTCCTCCGGATCGTGAGGTACGATAATGCTAAGATGATCGCTGGCAAAACGATAAAACTCCGGTATCGGTATAAATTCAATATTTCCGAAAACATCAAGCTCACTGAATATTTTTGATTTCATATCACCTGGAGAGGGTCCGTCCATCTCATGCAAACCCACCTCCAGGGTAAAATCACCCCGTTTAAAAGTTGTTGCACAACCTCCCGGTCTGTTGTGTTGCTCAATGAGCAATACTTTTTTACCTTCCTTTGCGAGTTTTGCCC
>CAZCQC010000430.1:0-4076 GCA_964500155.1 uncultured Rikenellaceae bacterium
TATCCTCCTGAAGTTACTAAGCATCCGCTTATTATTCTCATCGAGATAGACCGAAGGATCAGCTGCATTTCCCCATTTGTATTTGTTCATCATGTTATCATACATTTCGGCAGGGTCAATCATACCGTATTCCCCTTCCTCAGATTTATCAGTTTTGATAGGTACTATTCTATATGTAATACCTTCCTGAACAAAGTACTTCTCAAGACCCTTGTACTGAGTTGAAGGAACTGTTGTTGAAATATATACAGGTCTGTCCCATTTGTTTGTCGAGAGAAGATCCATCATGGCAAGATCTCCCTTGAAAGCATCGTTATCGGTGTACTCCCAGATCATCGGTGATTCTATCCTGTTTCTGAAATATTCCTTAACAGTCCCATTTGAAACAACCGTTGTTGAATCAACATCGATGATGAATTTATTTGAAGGAATATAATTCAGGAAATCACCCCTGCCACTGACATCTATCTTGTATTTTTTATCATCCTGTCCGGCAAATTGTACAACCTGGCTTAGTTCAACGGGCTTGTCAATTCTGTTGTTAACCGGAAGCTGGTCTCTGGAACCTTCAATATATTTTTCACGTGGCAGGGTTAGAGGCAAAGGATCTGACTTGAAAGCTTTCTGCCGCATCATATCTATATACCATCCTGCCTGAAAGTAGCTCAGGTTGGCAACACGGACATCTGCTCTTACCTGCTCGACATCCTGGACGTACCATACCGGGAAGGAGTCATTGTCCCCATATGTAAAAAGGACGCTGTTCGGAGCGCACGATAAAAGGTAATTGGCCCCTATATCACGGGCTGTGTACCGACCTGAGCGGTCATGATCGTCCCAGTTCTGGGAAGCCATAAGAACAGGAACGGCAAAAAGAAGTACGATAAACACTGATGCGGCAGAGATTTTCTCACTCAGGAATTTTCTGAGATAATCATAAGCAAGCATAAATCCAAGTCCAATCCAGATTGCGAAGGCATAGAAGGATCCTGCATAGGCATAATCACGTTCCCTGGGCTGATTCGGGTACTGGTTAAGATAAAATATTATTGCCACGCCGGTCATAATAAAGAAGGCAAGAACTAGCCAGAAACCTTTCCTGTCCTTCCTGTACTGCCAGAAAATTCCTGCGATACCCAGCAACAAGGGGAGGAAAAAATAGGTATTTCTGGCCGGATTATTATTAAGGTCCTGCGGGATCTTATCCAGGTCCCCCAGCCTTGCTTCATCAATGAATTTAATGCCGCTTATCCAGTTACCCTGCAGCGGATTGCCGTTACCCTGATTATCGTTCTGCCGGCCGGCATAATTCCACATAAAGTACCTGAGGTACATGAACCCGGTCTGATACCTGAAGAAGTAACGAAGATTCTCGCCAAAGGTGGGACATACTAATGTTTCCTTTTCGGAGCCTGAAGTTACAGTGTATCTCCTTCCGGTTATCCTGCCCCAGTGTTTGTAAGCCCTCTCATGCTCAGCTTCAGTGCTGTACATCCTGGGAAAAATTGTCATGAATTCTTTCTTGTATTCATATTCCGGACGGAAATAAGGTTCATATCTGCCTTTAACCTTGTTATACCCCGCAACCACACTCTTCACGTCGATAATGGGAGCGCTGTAGTAATGGCCGTAAATTTTAGGGGAGCTACCGTACTGCTCCATATTTATATAATAGGAAAGGGAGAAAATATCCGACGGATTGTTCTGGTTCATCGGTGGTCTTGCAGATGACCGTATCATGATCATGGTGTACGAAGAATAGCCGATCATAATTACTGTTATGGCAGTAATCACATAGTTAAGTATTACCCGACCGCTTTTTAAAGAGTACCTGATTCCAAATACCAGTGCCGCTATAAGAACAATCAGGAAGAAGAGGAGACCGCTGTTATAAGGCATCCCTATTACGTTTACAAAGAAAAGTTCAAACCAGCCGGCAACCTTAGGGACACCGGGGATAAGGAGAAAAACCATAAGATACAATATAACAATGGCCAGCAGAAGTGTTTTTATAATTCCTTTGGTTGTGATTTCATATTTTTTGAAATAGAATACGAAGAAAAGAACCGGAAGAACCAAAAGATTAAGCCTGTGGATGCCAAGTCCCAGTCCCATTATATACGCAATAAGGATTATCCATCTTCCTGAATATTTCTTATCAGCTTCTTCCTCCCATTTAAGCATGCCCCAGAATACAAGCCCGGTAACAAGAGATGAAAGGGCATAGAGCTCCCCTTCGACTGCGGAGAACCAGAACGTATCCGAAAAAGTATAGGCAAGAGCCCCTATGATTCCGCTTCCGAGGATGGCCGGTATGTGAACAGATTCTGCTTCATCGCTTCCGGCATAAACTCTTTTTACAAGATGGGTGATTGTCCAGAAAAGGAACATTATTGCAAAACCACTGCAAACTGCCGACAGGGCATTCATCATCATCGCCACCTTTGCAGCATCTCCCAATGAGAACAGGGTAGCAATACGTCCTATCATAAGGAACAGGGGAGCTCCCGGGGGGTGCCCTACCTGAAGCCTGAAGGATGACAGAATGAATTCTCCGCAATCCCAGAAGCTCACGGTTGGTTCAATTGTCAGGAGGTAAACCATTGCTGACACTGCGAAAAGAACCCATCCGGTGATTGTATTCAGACGGCGGAAATTGCCCAGTATTGAATTCATAACTGAGGTTATTTAATTATCAATGAGACAAAGAACGCAAAAAAATATTATTTGTGCACAACCCGTACTCTATTTAACTTCATTTTAACTTGATACTTATTTTGCTACTTTTGCCATAAAGAGCCTGTTAAATGAGATATTCCGGAATATTGATCATGCTTCTTGCTTTAAAAACAATTACTTTACCCGGCCAGGAGAAGACTGATATATCCGCCGCAGAAGGGGATCTATATTTTAACTTCAGGAACACAAGTTTTGTAAAGAATAATGAGTACTCTAATCCAGTAACTGAAGGATACACTCTGATCGGTTATTTCATTCAGCCCGAACTTGTTTACAGGCCAGCCGGGAAAGTGATACTGAGGCTTGGCGCACATCTTCTCAGCTTTTCGGGAACCAATAATTTTTCGCTGATTAAGCCGGTTTTTTCAACTTCATGGCACTTTTCTGAAAACACCTTCTTCACAATAGGTTCGTTATCGGGCAGCGACAAACACAGAATGCTCGATCCCCATTTTAATAAGGAAAATATCTACAATGCCTTTTCTGAGGACGGTCTTCAGTTAAGGACCTCAAACGATAACTTCTTCAGTGATACGTGGCTTAGCTGGGAAAACTATATTTTCAAGGGTGACAGCGAAAGGGAAATTTTTACGGCAGGTGAATCATTCAGTTATAAATTCCCGCAATTTGCCGGCCTTGTCAGGCTTGAGGTCCCTGTCCAGATCCTGATCAGGCATTATGGAGGTCAGATAAGCGATTACCCTGAACATGTTGAGACCTTCCTTAATATTGCCACAGGTGTCCGGACTTTTTTTGAAATTAATGAATCGCGAAATAGCGAGACAGGTATGGAATATCTTGCGTTTTTTGGAAGTTGCATGACCGGGAATGCGGATTCAGGAATTAAAAACGGTTATGCTGACTGGTTCAAGTTATTTTATTCGATGAGAGGCCTGCAACTGGAGACCGGATACTGGAAGTCACATGATTTTTTTGCTCCAAACGGTAATTTCATTTTCGGTTCAGTTTCGGATCACATAGGTAACCTTGTAATCTCTCAAAGAAAGCTGATTACCGGTTCCATAAATATCAGGCTTCCGTATAAGAATTTTTTTGAGTTTTATTTCGGATTTGACGGATATTACGACATGGATCTCAGGCGTTTTGATAATGCACTGACGCTGCATATAAGGCTTGATAAGCTGATAAAGATAGCTTCGATTAACAAATAGCATATTCTTGATTAAAGGAGGAACCCCCCTGCCCCCCAAAGGGGGGTTAAATACAGTAATTTACTTGAAAACCAGTTTTAGGCCCCCCTCCGGGGGGTTGGGGGGTTCAGCCTATAAATAAAATCTCCAAGGATAACTTTTCCATGGTTCTCCAGCATAATTTAT
>CAZCQC010000431.1:0-3809 GCA_964500155.1 uncultured Rikenellaceae bacterium
AATGATTTTTCAAAAAACCGTGTCGAACTGAACACTTCACTCAATCTCAGGATATTTAAAGGTTTGGCATTGCAGATTTCAGGAGGGATTGCCCACATTAATGATCAGGTAAACCTGAAAAAGGGAGATATTTCAGAAGCGGACAGACTTCTGGAGCTTAGGGAATTGTCGACACAATACAGGATTGAAGGAGGTATAGGATTGACATATACATTTGGTTCAATCTATAATAATGTAGTTAATCCAAGATTTGGATTCGGGGGTGGCGGCGGTCAGGGAGGTCCTGGTCCGGATTATGACTGACAGATTAACATACGGAAGGATTGATTCTGACAAATTTGCAAAGCGGTAATTCTGACTGGAAGGCATTAACGGGAAGGCGATAATCATGGTTAAGAAAAAGTTAATGTAATCAGTATAAAATGAATAATCGGACTTTTAAATTATATTTGGCCAGAATATGAATAAAGGCAAACGATTTCTGATAAGCCTGTTGGCTATTTTTATCTCATTTTTATTCGTTGATGAGGGTAAAACTATTTTACTTTTTAGCAATAGTATCCAAATCCATTTTAACCATAATCAAAAAAGTGAACTTGAAATTCCACATCAGCATAATTTTAATAAGACTGATGATGATGAAAAATTTATGAATCCAAATTCATTTGAACTATCATGTTTATCTGAAAAGCTTTTGCTTTTCCCCTATTATCTAAATAAAAGAACAGAAGACTATACAGGATTAATTTGGCAGCCTCCCAAATCTGTATAAGGAGATTCACCTTTTTTAAGATCCCCCCAAAAAATTACTCCAGCAATAAATAAGCGTTACAGATGCTTTAATTATTTAAAAGTGTTTCTTAATATATATTGATAAACCTTAATTAAATCTGATCATGATGTACAAGCCAGGTCAAAGAGACAATCTCAATGGTCTGTCACAAAAAGAAGCATCAGAAATACTTCAGAAAGAGGGGTATAATGAACTGCCTTCTTCAAAACCGAAAAGCATATTACTAATTGCTCTCGGTGTTGTCAAAGAACCTATGTTCCTCCTGCTTGTGGCTTGTGGCACCTTGTACTTATTCCTGGGAGATTTACAGGAAGGGTTAATGCTTCTCAGTTTTGTATTTGTAATAATGGGGATCGAGTTTTATCAGGAGAAAAAAACCGAAAAAGCCCTTGATGCGCTTAAAGATCTGGCAAGTCCAAGAGCTCTTGTTATCCGTGACGGAGAAACAATTAGGATACCCGGTAAAGAGGTTGTAAGAGGAGATATTGTGGTTTTACAGGAAGGAGACAGGGTTCCTGCGGATGCTATGGTTCTGAGGAGTAACAATTTGTTGGCCGATGAGTCTCTTTTAACCGGAGAATCGGTACCTGTGAGAAAAAGGGAGTGGAGTGAGGGCGATATAACGTTCATTCCGGGAGGTGATGATCTGCCGTTTGTTTATTCAGGATCTATGATTGTACAGGGAAACGGACTTGTTAGGGTCACTGAGACAGCATTAAATACTGAAATTGGAAAAATCGGGAAGGCACTCGAATCAGTAAAAGAGGAACCAACCCAGCTAAAAAGGGAAATGGGGATTTTAGTGAAACGCCTTGCTATAATTGGTTTACTTCTATGTATCCTGGTAATAGTTCTATATTCAATTACAAGAGGTGATCTTATAAAAGGTTTCCTGGCAGGAATTACACTTGCAATGGCTATGTTACCGGAGGAATTCCCTGTGGTACTGACCATTTTCCTGGCTCTCGGAGCATGGCGGATGTCGAAAAAATCAGTGTTAACCCGAAAACCTGCAGCCATTGAGACTCTTGGCTCAGCCACAGTTCTGTGTACAGACAAAACGGGCACTCTGACCCAGAACAAAATGACTGTTACACGACTCTTTAATGGTACTGATTTTTCCAGAGTGGTATCAGGCGATACCTTCTCTGAACCATTCCACGAAATTATTGAATACGGAATTTTAGCGAGTCAGGTGAATCCTTTCGATCCAATGGAAAAGGCAATATTAAACATTGGCGATAAGTTTCTTCAGAATTCAGAACATATACATTCTGACTGGGTAATGGAAAAAGAATATCCATTATCTAAAGATTTGCTGGCCATGTCAAGGGTTTTTTCGAATACAGGGACTAAGGAACAGGTAATTGCAGTAAAAGGAGCCCCTGAAGCAATCTTTGACCTTTGCCACCTGAATAGTGAAAGAATATCACATTATGAAAAAGCAGTAGCGGAGATGGCCTCAGAAGGGCTGAGAGTTTTAGGGGTAGCCGGGGCAAGCTTAATTTACGGAGAGCTGCCAGCACTACAACACGATTTTGACCTTGAATTTGTAGGATTGATCGGATTATCAGACCCGATAAGGGAAAATGTACCTGATGCAGTAAAGGAATGTTATAATGCTGGTATCAGGGTAATTATGATTACAGGGGATTACCCGGTAACAGCTGTCAATATCGGGAAAGAAATCGGAATCAGAAATCCGGAACTCTTCATAACAGGTTCAGAATTAAAAGATATGCCTGAAGATGTACTTTGTGAACGCATTAAAACGGTTAATATTTTTGCACGTGTGATCCCGGAGCAGAAGCTTAAAATTGTGAATGCCCTTAAAAAAAACAGGGAAATAGTTGCTATGACGGGCGATGGGATAAATGATGCTCCTGCCCTCAAAGCTTCGAATATAGGAATTGCCATGGGTGAAAAGGGTACCGATGTGGCAAGGGAGGCATCTTCCCTTGTATTAATGGACGACAATTTTGCATCCATAGTAGGAGCTATAAGAATGGGACGAAAAATATTCGATAATCTTCAAAAAGCTTTGGGATATATTTTTGCAATCCATGTCCCGATTGCCGGATTGTCGTTGATACCTGTATTATTTGCTAACTTACCCATGATCCTGTGGCCTGTTCAAATAGTTTTCCTCGAATTAATCATCGATCCGGCCTGTACCATGATCTTTGAAGCCGAAAAAGAAGAAAAAAATGTAATGTCCCGGCCGCCAAAAGATATAAATGAGCCATTTTTCGGTGCAAAAAAGATATTTTTCAGCTGTATGCAGGGCATAGGAATTATTGTTATCTGTTTGCTAGTATATTTTATAGGACTAAAAATGGGATATTCAGAAAAAAGTGTCAGAACACTTACTTTCATTGCTTTAATAGTCTCAAATATTGCTGTTATTCTATCAAACCGATCATGGACATACGGGATTTTTAAAATTCTTGCTACTCCGAATAAAGCAGTTTCCTGGATTGTTGGCGGAGCAATTATCTTTCTGATCCTGATACTGAACATACCATTTCTCCTTGACCTGTTTCAATTTGAAAAAATCGACCTTGCGGAATTTATTATATGCGCCGTGGCTGGTCTTTTCAGCATTACATGGTTTGAAATCTATAAACAAGTGAAGAAAGCTTGAAAATATAGAATCAATATTTAGCGATTTTACAATCAAATCACTGTATTTATCTCATTAATAACTATTTAAAAATATGAAATCAATTATTCCAAAATTATTCTTAACAATATTATTAAGTACATCTTCAATGACTATTGTTCACTGTCAGCTTTATGAATGGCGCGGACCCGGACGAAGCGGCATTTATAATGAAACAGGATTGCTGAAAAAGTGGCCCCCGAGCGGACCTGAACTTTTATGGGAAGCTGAAAATATGGGCGATGGTTATTCGTCACCAACTGTTACTGAAGATGCCATTTATGTAACCGGAAGAAAAGACAGTTCAGATGTTCTGATCTCTCTTAGTCTCGATGGAAAAAAGAAATGGGAAAC
>CAZCQC010000432.1:0-12684 GCA_964500155.1 uncultured Rikenellaceae bacterium
ACTCAGATCTATGCGTCAGCTTGGTGTAATCGGCCATTTTGATCCCGAGAAAATAACTCCGAATGTGGTTCCTGATCCTGCAAACGGGACTGTTGACCTCCTTTATAAGCTTGAGGAGAGGGCAAATGACCAGTTTGAGATTTCCGGAGGCTGGGGAGCAGGTATGCTGGTCGGATCAGTAGGTGTCCATTTTAACAATTTTGCCATGCGAAACTTCTTCAATCTGAAGGAATGGAGGCCTTACCCCTCTGGCGACGGACAATCACTGAGTGTAAGGGCCCAGTCAAACGGGCGCCTTTACCAGTCATATAATATTTCATTTATGGAACCCTGGCTTGGCGGTAATAAGCCAAATTCCTTTTCAGTTTCATTCTACAGATCATTGATGACCAACGGGAGGAAAAAGAATAGTGGCAATTACCAGTCAATGTTAACCAACGGAGCCTCCATAGGACTCGGAAAAAGGCTGGAATGGCCCGATGATTTCTTTTCGATTTACGGTGAGATTAACTATCAGAGATACAACCTTAACGATTTCACCTATTATCATTTCCTTTTCTCAAACGGGACATCCAACATGTTGACATTCACCACAAAACTTTCAAGGTATTCAACAGGTCCCAATCTTATTTATCCAACAAACGGATCAACTTTCACCCTGTCGTTACAGGCTACACCTCCTTACTCCCTTATCAGTGGAGCAAATATGGTTGGAGCTACAGACCAGGAGAAATACAAATGGATAGAGTTTCACAAATGGATTTTCAAAGCAGATTATTTCTATCCCGTTACCTCAAATGAAAAACTTGTGCTTAATGCTAAATTTTCTTTCGGTTATCTTGGTCACTACAACAAAGATATCGGGCCTTCGCCCTTTGAGAATTTCTACCTGGGTGGAAGTGGTATGACAGGGTATAGTCTTTACGGTCGCGAAATAATTGCCCTGAGAGGATATACCGATGGATCCGTTACCCCCACAGATCCAAAATCAGGATCTCCCACAGGTAATGTGTACTCTAAATTTACACTTGAATTAAGGTACCCTGTTTCGCTTAACCAGCAGGCAACTATATACGGTCTCGCTTTCCTTGAGGCAGGAAAAGCCTGGTATAAGATGAATCAGTATAATCCATTCAGGATGAATCGTGCTGCAGGTATTGGAGTCAGGGCCAACCTTCCGATGTTCGGGCTGCTGGGTGTTGACTGGGGTTACGGATTTGATCCGGTCGACGATCCCGCTGCTTTCCCCGACGCTAATAAAGGACAGTTTAGTTTCACGATAGGTCAGCAGTTTTAGTCATTTTAATTTTAAAATCAATTTTATGAAAAGAATAGGTGTTATATTAATTTTAGCAGTAATGAGTACGGCTTATGCCGCAGCTCAAAAATATGCTTTTGTTGATTCTGAGTATATAAGGAAGAACATTCCCGCATTTAACAAAGCCCAGGAGCAGCTTGATAATCTTTCCAAGCAATGGGAAAAAGAGGTTGCAGACGGGTATGCAGTAGTTGAACAGATGTACAAGTCTTATCAAAATGATGTTGTGCTTCTGTCGCAGGATATGAAAACTAAAAGGGAAGAAGCCATCATTACTAAGGAAAAAGAGATGAAAGACCTTCAGAACAAATACTTCGGTGTTGAAGGTGAACTTTTCAAGAAAAGAGAAGAACTGGTTAAACCAATACAGGATGAGATACTGAAAGCAATTAAAACAATTGCTGCCGAAGGAAGCTATGCAGCAATTTTTGATACAGCTTCGGGTGGAAACATTTTATTCGCCAATCCTAAATATGACATCAGCGATCAGGTACTCGAAAAATTAGGTTATAAAAATTAATTAATTATTTTTGCATCATTATTAAAAAACACTTAAAAGAATGAAAAGATTTATTGGAATTTCTGTGCTCGTTATTATGGTTATATTCGTGGGGCAGAATGCTTTAGCACAGAATTTAAAATTCGGACACATTAACCGTACTGAACTTATACAGGCCATGCCTGAATTTGACTCTGCAAGGGTCACACTTGAAAAATTAAATACGGAACTTCAAAATACAGCGGAATTGTTGCAGGTTGAATTGAATAATAAATATGAAACCTATCTCAAGGAGAGCAAGAACCTGACCGATCTTGTCAGACAAACCAAAGAACAGGAACTACAGGATGCTCAGAAAAGACTGACCGATTTCCAGACAAATGCTCAAAACCAGATACAGGAAATGCAGGTTAAACTTTTTACTCCTGTTACTGAAAAGGCCGACAAAGCTATCAAGGATGTAGGAAAGGAAAATGGATATATTTATATTTTTGATCTTTCACAAAACCAAATTATATATTTTGATGAGACTAAAAGCACTAACGTTATGCAACTTGTCAAAAATAAACTGGGATTAAAATAATTTAAGAATAAAAAACCGGTGACCATCCGCCAGCTGGCAGATGGTCTTTTTTTTAATATACAATTAATTGAAAAAGCAGCCAATAGGAATTTTTGATTCAGGAGTCGGAGGACTGACTGTTGCACACGCAATAAAACAGATCCTTCCCGGAGAAAGCCTTGTTTACTTTGGGGATACAGCTCACCTTCCCTACGGTGATAAATCTGCCGAGTCGATCAGGTATTATTCAGGTAAAATAACCGAGTTTCTTCTTGATCACAAGGCGAAGGTTGTTCTGGTTGCCTGCAACTCAGCTTCAGCTTCCGCTTTTGACACCTTAAAGCAGGAATTTCAGGAAAGAGCAATATTGATCGATGTTATCGACCCGGTGGTAGATTACCTGAGTACCAGGAACTTCAGGAAAATAGGTGTTATCGGAACAAAAAGAACAATCAGTTCAGGTACCTATGACCAGAAACTCAAAGAAAAAGCTCCGGCGACAAGCGTAGTTTCCATGGCAACTCCTTTACTGGTGCCAATGATCGAAGAGGGTTTTATCTTCGATGATATCAGCAATGCAATAATCCGCACATATCTGTCAAATGAGACTCTATCCGGAATTGAAGCACTGATTCTCGGATGTACCCACTATCCAATAATAAGGAACCAGATAAGCAAATTCTTTAATTTTAATGTTGAAGTAGTAGATTCTGCAAGAATTGTTTCCCTGATCCTGAGAGAAACACTTGAAAAGAACAACCTTCTGAATGACTCCGGGAAGGTTCAGGACCAGTTTTTTATTTCTGATTATACTTCCTATTTTGAGAAAATAGCCAGAATGTTTTTTGAAGGGGAAATTAACCTGAAAAAGGCAGATATCTGGAACTAAGATGTTATCCTCCAGTCGGATTTTACGGGATTTAATAAATCCCCTTCAGATGATCCAGAGGTAAACAAAAAAGGTGGTGGAGGTCGGATTTTTATGATCAATATCATTCTTAAATATCAATAGTTAAATGATTTTTCGATCACTAATTAGTTTACTTTTGTTCTTTTCAGACAGAAAAAGTGAAAAAATAACTCACTTTTAATAATTAATAAAGCATCATGGGTAAGACATCAAAGGTTATTGAAAGAGAAGAGGTAGTCATAAGGTTTTCAGGAGACTCGGGCGATGGAATGCAGCTGACAGGTACATTATTTTCCGACACGGCTGCTTTATACGGAAATGATATCTCGACATTTCCTGATTATCCGGCTGAGATCCGTGCACCCCAGGGAACAGTAGGTGGAGTTTCCGGGTTTCAGGTTCACCTCGGACATTCGGAAATCAATACTCCTGGTGATTATGCTGATGTACTGGTTGCTATGAACCCGGCTGCAATAAAGGCCAATGCGAGATTTACCAAACCAGGTGGTACCATTATTTTCGATAAAGATAATTTCACTGAAAAAAATATTGAGAAAGCAGGATACATTAAAGATCCTGTTACCGAGGAGAACCTCGATAATTTCAACATTATCGCCACTCCCATCTCATCAATGGTAAAAGAAGCTCTGAAGAATTTCGGACTTGATCCAAAAACCGTTCTAAGGACGAAAAATATGTTTGCTCTTGGAATGGTTTACTGGCTTTTTGATCGCAAGCTTAAGTATACCGAACAGTTTTTTGATAAGAAATTCGGGAAAAACCCTGAAATTGCAGAGGCAAATAAAGTCGTCCTCCGTGCAGGATATTATTATGCAGAGACAATTGAAGCACTTACACCGGTAATCAAGGTAAGTCCTGCTCCAATCGCAAAAGGCAGTTACAGAAATATCTGTGGAAATGCCGCAACTGCCTGGGGTTTGATGGCAGCTGCAGAAAGGGCAGGTTTGAAACTTTTTATCGGATCCTATCCGATTACCCCTGCAACCGGGATCCTCGAGGAGCTTTCTGCCCATAAAGATCTGGGCGTCAAAAGTTTCCAGGCCGAAGATGAGATAGCCGGAATTTGTTCGGCCCTTGGTGCAAGTTTTGCAGGTTATCTTGCAGTGACATCAACATCAGGCCCCGGGCTGGCTCTGAAATCGGAAGCTATTGGACTTGGTGTAATGACCGAATTGCCGATTGTGATAATTGATGTACAGCGGGGGGGGCCTTCAACAGGTCTTCCCACAAAAACTGAACAGTCCGACCTGATGCAGGCTCTCTATGGCCGGAATGGCGAATGCCCTGCTGTTGTTATTGCTGCCAGCACTCCGTCTGACTGCTTTCATTATGCATTTGAGGCAGCAAGAATAGCTGTTGAACATATGACTCCTGTAATACTGATGACTGACAGTTACCTTGCCAACGGCTGCGAACCGTGGAAAATACCTGAAATGAGTGAACTTAAGAATATTATTCCACCTTTTGCAGACATAAGTGAATTGCCATTTCTTCCATATAAACGCGACAAGGAAAAGTTATCCAGAAAATGGGCAATTCCAGGTACAGCAGGACTTGAACACCGTATAGGAGGACTTGAAAAGACTGTCAAGGGTACAGTGTCGTATACCCCGGACAATCATGAGCTAATGGTTGGTCTGAGAGCCGGTAAGATCGAAAGGGTTGCCGACGGAATACCTGATCTTACAGTTTTTGGCCCTGAATCGAACGACCTTCTGATAGTCGGCTGGGGAGGTTCTTATGGATACCTTGTTACTGCTGTAAGGGAGTTACACCAGGAGGGATATAATGTAAGTCTGGTAAATTTCAACTATATCAATCCATTACCAAGGAATACCCGGGAAACTTTCTCGAGTTTCAGAAAAATAGTAGTCTGCGAACTGAATTCAGGTCAGTTTGCAAATTACCTGCGAATGAAACATCAGGGTTTCAAGTATGAGCAGATTAACAAGGTTCAGGGTCTTCCCTTCACCGTTAAGGAAATAAAGGAACAATGCATTAAAATACTGGAGGAAAAATAATATGGAAGTTTCGCAGGTAAATCAGACAAGTCCAAAGGATTTTAAAAGCGACCAGGAGGTTCGTTGGTGCCCGGGATGTGGGGATCATGCAGTACTTAGTTCAGTTCAGAGAGCACTCGCCGAACTTGGAGTACCTAGAGAAAAAGTCGCTTTTATTTCGGGGATAGGTTGTTCTTCAAGATTCCCCTATTACATGAACACATATGGATTTCACGGTATCCATGGACGTGCATCAGCAATCGCCAGCGGTGTGAAAATAGCAAATCCTGAACTTTCAGTATGGCAGATAACCGGCGACGGTGATGCGCTTGCAATAGGAGGGAATCATTTCATCCATGTCGTACGTCGCAATATTGATATTAATATCATTCTCTTTAACAATGAGATATATGGTCTGACAAAAGGTCAGTACTCACCTACATCCGAAAGGGGACTGATAACTAAAACGTCCCCTTTTGGAACTGTTGAAGAGCCATTTTCCGTTGGGGAGCTTGTTATTGGTGCAAAAGGAAAATTCTTTGCAAGGACACTCGATTCGAATGTATCGCTTTCTACACAGATTTATTTAGAAGCAGCAAAACACAAAGGTACTTCTGTTGTGGAAGTTCTCCAGAACTGTGTGATTTTCAATGATGGAATTCATGAAACAGTTACAGGAAAAGAGGTCAGGGATGACAGAACCCTCATCCTGAAACATGGCGAGCCTATGATTTTTGGAAAGGTAAATGATAAAGGCCTTATCCTTGATGGTCTGAAACTCAAAATGGTAAAACTTGGCGAAAATGGTGTCACTGAAAAGAATATCCTCGTTCATGATGCTACCGAACCAAACCCGGGTATCCAGTATATGCTTGCAAATATGAGGTATCCTGAATATCCTGTTGCGTTGGGTGTAATAAGAGCCGTTCCCGGCCCTACATATGAAAATGATGTTGAAACACAGATTGCTGCAGTCGGGAAAATATCAAAAATAAAGAATATGGATGATCTGCTGAACAGCGGATCTGTCTGGAAAGTTGATTAATTTTCCATTCTATGGATGCCAAGGCAAATATAAGTCCGGAATTCAGCCGTTTAGTTCATGAACAAAGAGAAAGGCTAAAGGAGCTTGGCTGCATAAACCAGACTACTTATATACTTAAAGAAGGCAAACCAATAGAGGAGACCTTACAACAGATTGCGCTCCTTTTGCCTGCTGCCTGGCAATACCCTGAGTATACTGTTGCCAGGATATCCTTCATGAAAACTGATTTTGAATCTCTTGAATTCAGGGAGTCAAACTGGAAGATGGTTCAGGAATTCAATACTATTGATGAGGAAACTGGAACTATTGAAATCTATTATACAAAGGAGTTCAGGGAGGAACAGGAGGGTCCTTTCCTGAAGGAAGAAAGAGACCTTATCCAGAATATAGCAAGCCTTATTACAGGCTATATTAACAGCTTTAAAGCGAGGGATATCATCCGAACAGCAAGTGCTCCAAAAAAGGAAGAAGAAGAAGATCTTTCAAATATTCCAAGCAAAAAGCTGCTCCAGAAATTTCTTGACCGGCATAATGCAGAAAGGGATGTTTTTCATGACCTTCAGCCCTTCAAAGTAAAAGAGATACTGCTTGTTGCAAACCTGTATGATGCCTATTCAATTGAAGGTGAAGGCCGGTTTGCTGACCATATTCTGGGGGAATACTATCAGATGAGTCTTACTTCAATACCAAGGGTAACTGGCGTATCAAGCGAAGAAGAGGCATTCAAGAGGCTTAAAGCCAGGCATTACGACATGGTCATCATCATGATCGGAGTGGATAAGGAAAGCCCGATGGATATGTGCAGAAAAATAAAGGATAAATATCCCTATCTGCCAACCTATCTTCTCCTGAATAATCCTTCGGATATGGATTTTGTAAAAAGACAGAAACACAGAAACGTCCCCTTTGACAACTATTTTGTATGGACAGGCGAATCAAAGGTCTTTTTTGCAATGGTATCTCAGCTTGAAGACAGAGTAAATGTTGAAAATGATACTCAGAAAGGACTGACCGGAGTTATCTTGCTGGTTGAGGATTCAGCTGATTATTACTCAAGTTATCTGCCAATGCTCTATAACCTGGTAATGGACCAGACACGAAACCTTATACAGGATGTTTCAACTGATGAACTGTATAAAGTTCTGAAACTCAGGGCCAGGCCAAAAATACTCCTTGCCTCAAGCTGGGAAAGTGCAATTGTCATTTTTAATAATTACCGAAATAACCTTCTTTGTGTAATTTCTGATATGGCCTTTCCGAAAAACGGGCTCATGCATGAAAAAGCCGGATTTGAACTTATACAGTATATTAAGACACACCTGCCAAACCTTCCCACTGTTCTTCAGTCATCAGATCCTGAAAATGCAAAATATGCATTCAGGCTTAAATCGAATTTTATAAATAAAAACTCCGAAAGCCTTCTTCAGGATCTTAAATCTTTCATTAATTATTATCTGGGCTTTGGTCATTTCGTATACAGGGATAACAGTGGACGGCAGATTGCTGTCGCAAAATCAATGAAGGAGTTTGAGGCTTACCTTCAGACTGTACCTGAGGATTCCCTTGCTTATCATGCAATGAAAAACCATTTCTCACTCTGGCTTATGGCAAGGGGTGAGGTGAAGATTGCAAAACTTATAAATCCAATTAAGGTATCAGATTTTAAAAGCCTTAAGGAACTCAGGGAATTTCTTCTGGATATAATCAGGAAGCGAAGACAGGAATTAAACAAAGGAAGGGTAATAAATTTTGAAGAGTCTGCAATTATTGATGAAACAAACGTTGTAAGCCTTTCTTCCGGATCATTGGGAGGTAAAGGAAGAGGACTAGCATTCATTAATACACTGATATACAGCTTTGAGCTTGGCAAGCTTATTACCGGAATAAATATTAAAACCCCTGTAACAGCGATTATCGGAACAGACGAATTTGATCTGTTCATGGAACGGAACCATCTGTGGAACATGGTAAAGGAGGAAAAAGATTTTGACCTGGTCCAGAAAGCTTTTATGACGGGCAGCCTGAGCTTTACATTTGAAAAGAAGCTCAGGGTCTTTTTGAAGAAAATCACCAAACCTCTTGCTGTCAGGTCATCCAGCCTTTTCGAGGATTCAATGAGTCAACCTTTCTCCGGGATTTTCGGAACATATCTTTTGCCGAATAACAACTCTGATCTGGAGATCAGGTTGAAACATCTCTCTGATGCCATCAGGCTCGTATTTGCCTCCATTTATTCAAAAAATGCCCGTGCATATTTTGAAGCAATCAACTATAAAATTGAGCTTGAGAAAATGGCTGTTGTGATCCAGGAGGTTGTTGGAAATATGTATGATGATGCTTTCTATCCTCACATAAGCGGTTCAGCCCAGTCATTCAACTTTTATCCTGTTGCTCATATGACGCCAAAGGACGGATTTGCCGTTGCTGCGTTGGGATTGGGTCAGTATGTTATGGAAGGAAATCTGGCTTACAGGTTCTCACCTGTATATCCTTCACTTGAAATTATATCACAGAAAGATCTGTATAAAAACTCCCAGGTCAGGTTTTATGCAGTCGATATGTCAAAAAAGGAGCTCAACCTTCTGGATGGAGAAATTGCAGGTCTTAAAATGCTTGATATCAGTGACGCCGAAAACCATGGTACCCTGAACCATATTGCATCAGTATTGAATCCAGATAATGATACTATCAATCCCGGACTGGATTCTACCGGCCCCCGGGTAATTAACTTCGCAGATATCCTGAAATACAATTTTGTGCCTTTGGCTCCAACCCTTAAAACAGTACTGGATGTTGTTACTGAGGCTTGCGGCACCCCGGTTGAAATAGAGTTTGCTGTTGACCTGAAAAGGGATGGAGCTGGGAATGCTTCATTTTATCTTCTTCAGATCAAACCTCTGCTTGGTACAGGAGCTGGTTATAATATTGATAAGGAGACAATTAATGAAAATGATCTGGTTCTTTTAACAAGAAAGAGCATGGGCAACGGGTTGATAGACGGCATCACGGACATAATATTCATTGAACCTGAAAAATTTGATAATAAACTGACTCTTGAGATGGCAGATGAAATTGAAGTGACTAATGAAAAAATGGTTAAAGAAAATAGGAAATATATCCTTATCGGACCTGGCAGATGGGGAACCCGCGATAAATTTCTGGGAATTCCTGTTACATGGCCCCAGATATCATTTGCAAAAGTTATAGTGGAAGTCTCTCTGCCTGATTTTCATCCAGATGCCTCACTTGGCTCCCATTTCTTTCATAACGTGACATCGATGAATGTAGGTTATTTTTCGGTAAACCAGGATTCTGATCAGGATAAGGTTAACTGGGAAATGATCAGAAACCAGCAGGTGATATGGAAAGGAGAGTTTTTAAGACATGTAAGGTTCGAAAAACCGTTGATCGTGCGGATGGATGGAAAAAAAGGAATGGCGGTAATATCATTGAATAAATAAAATTTGTGATTTATGACGATCATCGAAGGTATACTTGATCTGCAAAAATACGATTTCACAGATACATCTTTTGACCTTCTGATGCAGAAACGTATTCATCGGGTCCTGATAATTTGCAGTAATTATGATAATTACATGCTCGAAGAGGATGGCAGAATTGATGAACAGATATTCAATGAATATGTTTCCCTGAACCTCCGCTATCCCCCAACATTCGTCCAGACTGATAATGCTGAGGATGCATTTAAAATATTACAGAAGGGAAATGTCGACCTTGTAATCTCAATGCTGAGCCTCAGAGGCTCTGATGTGTTTGCCCTGGCCAAGATGATTAAGTCGCAGTATGGACATATTCCGATTGTCGTTCTAACATACTTCTCCAGGGAAGTTTCACTTCGGCTTGAAGGAGAGGATCTCAGTGCAATAGATTATGTTTTCTGCTGGCTGGGAGATGCTTCATTGATACTTGCAATCATTAAGTTGATTGAAGACAAAATGAATGCCGACTACGACATAGAAAATATAGGGGTTCAGTCAATTATCCTTGTAGAAAACTCGATAAGATATATTTCATCATACCTTCCTAATATCTACAGGATAGTTCTTTTACAATCGATTGATTTTCAGCGTGAAGCATTGAATGAACACCAACGGATGCTCAAAATGCGGGGAAGGCCTAAGATACTCCTCGCAAATAACTATAATGATGCCCTGGATCTTTATAAAAAGTATAAATACAATGTGCTTGGTGTAATTTCGGATATCAGCTACAGAAAGGATAACGTAAATGATGAAAATGCCGGTATCGAACTATGCAAAGCTGTGATGACTGATGATGACAAGGTGCCTTTCCTGATCCAGTCCTCAAGCCAGGTGCATAAAAAAATAGCGGAAGAACTTGGTGCTGGTTTTATAAACAAGTATTCCAAATCTTTATCTCTTGAACTGAGGAACTTCATCATACAGAACCTCGCTTTCGGACCTTTTGTTTTTAAAAATCCCGATACAATGGAGCCAATTGCTATTGCAACCGATCTTCAGAGCCTGCAGCAGAAGCTCCTTACAATTCCGGATAAGACACTTGAATTTCACGCAACAAGGAACCATTTTTCAAAATGGCTTAATGCAAGAGCCCTGTTCCCTGTTGCTCAAATGTTTAAATATATCAGGAAGGAAGATTTTGAAACTATGGATGAGATGAGGCGGTTTCTCTATGTTGCTATCTCAAGCTTCAGACTGGGAAAAGGAAGAGGTGTTATCGCCAAATTTGACAAGACCAGTTATGATGAATACCAGGTGTTTTCAAGGATAGGTGAGGCATCGATCGGAGGCAAGGCAAGGGGACTGGCATTCATTAACAGGATTATCAAAACCCACAAACTTTTTAATAAATTCCCCGATGTCCTGATTACAATTCCGCGGACAGTGGTTCTGAGCACCGATATCTTTGATGAGTTCATGGATCATAATAATCTTTATACGGTAGCTCTTTCTGATCTTCCGGACGATGAAATCCTTAGCAGATTCCTGAATGCCGAGCTTCCCGGAAGGGTTTACCAGGATTTTTATGCGTTTCTGACTGTTTCAAGGAACCACCCAATCGCCGTGAGATCATCCAGTAAACTGGAAGACTCACATTATCAGCCATTTGCTGGAATTTATTCGACCTATATGATCCCCAGACACACCGATAATAAGGTGATGGTGAAAATGCTTTCAGATGCAATTAAAGAAGTTTATGCTTCAGTATATTACAGGGGTAGCAAAGCATATATGACAGCCACTGCCAACGTGATTGATGAGGAGAAAATGGGCATTATTCTTCAGGAAATATGCGGCAACAGGCATGGCGAGATTTTTTACCCGACTTTGTCAGGAGTTGCTCAATCGATCAATTATTATCCGATCGGATCAGAAAAAGCTGAGGATGGAATAGCGAATATTGCGTTTGGTCTGGGTAAACTTATTGTCGAAGGTGGATTGTCACTCAGATTTTCACCAAGGCACCACAAAAAGATCCTTCAGCTTTCGTCTATAGAAACGGCTCTCAGGGATACGCAGAAAGAATTTCGCGCTCTTGATCTTAACATCGATAGTTTTGTTCCTTCAACCGACGATGGCGTTAATATTCTGAAGCTTGGAATAAATGATATCAATAATGAAGCAGCAATGAAATATGTTGCTTCAACATATGATTACAACAACAATATTCTTCGTGACGGAACAAATCATCCAGGAAAAAGGATCATTACTTTTGCCAACATACTTCAACACAATCTCTTTCCCCTTGCCGATATCCTGAATACATTGCTCGATCTTGGACAGTATGAAATGAACAATCCCATTGAAATCGAATTTGCCGCAAATCTGGAAACACCTCCCGGAGCCCCTAAGGTTTTCAATTTCCTTCAGATACGACCAATTGTCCACACCGATGAGACATCGATTATCAATCTGACAAATATAAGACCTGAACAGACGATTATTTTTTCTGAATCAGCTCTTGGAAACGGTTTGTTCAAGGGAATTCGTGACATTGTTTATGTGAAACCTGAATCATTTAACCCGGCAAAAAATAAAGATATTGCACTTGATATTGAGCGTATCAACAAGGAATTTGTAAAGCAGGGTACAGGCTATGTACTTATTGGCCCGGGTAGATGGGGCTCAACTGATCAATGGCTTGGAATTCCGGTAAGATGGCCTCAGATATCTGCTGCGAGGATTATAATTGAATCAGGTCTTAAGTCTTACAGGATAGATCCAAGCCAGGGGACTCACTTCTTTCAGAATCTGACATCGTTTCGGATCGGATATTTTACAATAAATCCTTACATCAGAGAAGGATCGTATGATGTGGAATTCCTT
>CAZCQC010000433.1:0-3914 GCA_964500155.1 uncultured Rikenellaceae bacterium
CCTGAATTTTGATTCAAACCTGTCGCTTGAAACCGTTCCGATAAGCGATACTCAATCATTTATCCCGAAAATCAGACAGATGAAGGGGATCAGCCATATCCAGGTATTTGCGACAAAAGCAGGAATAATCAAAACGGAAGAGGCAATTCAGGGTGTGGTGCTGAAAGGAGTCGGGAGCGATTTCGACTGGAAATTCTTCGAAAGCAATATTGTGGATGGTTCTGTCTTTACCGTAAGCGACACAGGACGTACCAATGAAGTTATAATATCAAAGAAGATATCGGATATGCTCAGGTTGAAAACAGGTGATTCATTTGCGATGTATTTTGTTCAGGATCCGCCCAGAAGCCGAAAGTTCATAATAAGCGGTATCTATGAAACAAGTCTTGAGGAGTTCGACAAGATGTATGTTTTTTGTGACCTGGGACATATAAAACGACTTAACGGCTGGAGTGATGACCTGGTAAGCGGATTTGAAATCTTCATTGATGATTTCGACAAGCTCGATGAGATGACAATGGCCGTGAGGGATATAGTTGGATACAGGATTCTCGAGAATGAAACAAAATTCAAGGTTACAAACATCAGGGCAAGATACCCGCAGATCTTCGACTGGCTCAATTTCCAGGACATGAATGTTTTTATAATTATCACTCTGATGCTTCTTGTTGCCGGTTTTAACATGATTTCGGGACTCCTGATCCTGATACTTGAAAAGACCAATATGATCGGGATTTTTAAAGCTCTCGGATCGGAAAATAAAACCATAAGAAAGGTATTCCTCTACCAGGCTGCATATCTCATTGCCAAAGGATTGTTCTGGGGAAATATTATAGGAATCGGGCTTGCTCTTATTCAGCTTAAAACAGGATTGATATCCCTCGACCCGACTTCATATTATATAAAAACAGTGCCGGTTAACCTTGAACTGTCGCACATAATGCTTCTTAATGCAGGGACAATGGCAGCAATCATACTGATGCTCCTTATTCCATCCCAGCTTATAAGCAGGATCACTCCTGTTAAAGCGATTAAATATGATTAGAAACTCATACAGAAAATAGTCTCCTTTCCGGGTACAGATCTGACTTTCAAATTTCCTTTGTGCATTCTCATGATCTGTCTGGAAATGCTTAAACCAATTCCGGATCCATTTTGCTTTGTCGTAAAAAATGGAATGAAAATCTCATCAAGGTTTTCCTCCGGGATCCCGGGACCATTGTCCATGACACATATTTCCGGATGAAGCTCGTGATCAGTACCAGCACTTATCAGGATTTTACCTGCCGGGTTATTTTTGATGGAATCATGAGCGTTGCCGATAAGGTTGATTAAAACCTGTGAAATCAGATTCTGGTCCGCAAAAATTTCAAGATCAGGTTCTTTTACAGAAAAAGACAATTCAAATTTATCCTTTTTTACATGGGAGTCATAGAGTATCTCTAACCTGTTAAACAGGTCAGAAATCTTAAAAAGTTGCTTTTCAGGCTCTGGTATCCTTGTCAGCTTCCGATATGATTCTACAAATGACATCAGGCCTTTTCCCTGGTCTTTTATAACATTTAGTCCCTTCAGCGTTGTGGCAATGGTTTTTGAAGTCAACTGATCCGGCAAAACAGGTTGTCCTTCATTACTATATATATTTGAAAGGCTTTCCGAAAGGGATGTTATAGGTGCAATTGAATTCATAATTTCGTGCATAAGGATTCTTATCAGCTTCATCCATGATTCAACCTCTTTTTCATCAAGCTCATTCTTAATATCCTGGATCGAGAGAATTATGAGTTCATCATTGTTTGTCCTGAATGATGCAGTCTTTAGTGACAGCTGTATTTCTCCCCTTTCGGTGTGGAGTGGTACTAGCCTCCTTTCAGTGGGCTTTATACTGTTTATTATCTGAAACAATCTTGCATCAATCCTTTCTATTTGTTTAATATGAGTCAGAACATCTGTCTGAATCAGTTTTCTTGCCGAGGAGTTGGAATGCAGTATAAAACCCTTGTTGTTATAGGTGATTATCCCTGTCGCAAGGTGTTCTATCAAAATACGGAAGTATTGTTCCTGGTTCCTGTTATCAATCTTTAGTTTCTTTATCTGTTCATTTACCCTGTTCATGTTCTTATAGATTTCCTTCACAGTTATGTTTTTCTCCTCAACAGAAAAGGAGAGGCTGGAATCGTCATTTCTGACAGAATCAAAGAAATATCTTATTTTTCTATTCATGCCATTCAGGAAAGAAATCAGATTGATTGTCAGTACCACAATTGCCAGGAGGCAAATAAGATTGATCCGCAAAGATTTGCCGGTAGCTATCAAATAGCCGGTTAGAACCGAAAGGATTACAATAATCAAAACTCTTACGAATAGATTAATGTACAGGTTTTTACTTATCATTTTTTCTGCTTTTTAAATCTGTTATACAAAGTCTGCCTTGTTATTCCCAGCTGTTCTGCCGCTGCTGTCAAATTGCCATTACTGTTTTCTAGCGCTATCCGGATCATTTCCTGCTCCATTGCCTCAAGAGTAGTGAAAGAATTACTTCCGGGAAATGCTGAAGCTGGCTTAAGGTACAGATCCTCAGGTTTTAATACCGATGAATCACTTAATATCACTGCCTTTTCAATGGTATGCTGAAGCTCCCGGACATTACCCGGCCATGAATAATGGAGAAGCTTATCGACGGCCTGTCTGTTGATTTTAATTTCAGGCTTCTTGTATTTAAAGGTATATTTCTTAAGGAAGAATTCCGTCAGGATTATTATATCATTCCCCCGATCTCTCAGAGGAGGAAGGTCGATTTGGATCGTATTTATCCTGTAGAGCAGATCTTCTCTGAAAAGTCCTTCTCTGATCATATCTTCAAGCTTCCTGTTAGTGGCGCATATCAGCCTAATGTTGGTCGGAACTGGTTGGTTTGATCCTATTCGTGTGATCTGGCGGTTTTCGATCGCAGAAAGCAGCTTGGACTGCAGATGAATCGACAGGTTTCCTATTTCATCAAGAAACAGAGTTCCCCTGTGGGCCAGTTCAAATTTCCCCTGCCGGCTTTCATGAGCATCGGTAAAGGATCCTTTTATGTGACCGAACAGTTCACTTTCGAAAAGAGTTTCGCTCAGTGAACCGATGTCAACACTTACAAGTACCTCACCCGACCTTCCGGAAAGATGGTGAATTTCCTGGGCTATAAGTTCTTTTCCGGTCCCATTTTCTCCTGTAATAAGCACATTGGCATCCGTTTTTGCCACTTTCCTGACAAGATTCAGGATTTTTACAAGTTGAGGAGAGGAACCAATTAAAAATTTTTGCTCACGGTTTATCTCTTTTTTAAGCTCTGTCTCGCGTTCTTTAAGGCTGGTAACCTCCTGCCTTGAGAAGTTGAGCTGCAGAGCAAGTTTCAGGGTAGCTATAAGTTTCTCGTTGTCCCATGGCTTTAGCACGAAATCGCAGGCGCCAGCCTTCAATGCTTTTACTGCTGTTTCAACGTCACCGTAAGCAGTGATCATTACTATGGAAACATCAGGATTTGTTTCCTTGATCTTGTTCAGCCAGAAGATCCCTTCATTACCGGAATTTGTTCCTGCCCTGAAATTCATATCGAGGATGACAAGATTAAATTCCTTCTTTCTCAGTTCCGTTGGAATCTGGTTTGGATTGGTGAGACAGGTGATCTCACCGAATACTGGTTTCAGAAGTATATCCAGGGCGCTCAGGATACTTCTGTTATCGTCTACTACCAGGATGTTACTATGATTGGTCATTGTAAACACTGTTTAACTCTGTGGTTAAGATAAGCAAATATATTACTAAAGCCAATTAAGCGTAAATTAATTTTACGTATAAACGTAAAATATATTGACTCTCAACGATAATAGTAATATTTAAATATATGTCTATCTGAATGTTATATGTTTGGC
>CAZCQC010000434.1:0-11301 GCA_964500155.1 uncultured Rikenellaceae bacterium
GAAAATAAAGAAATGATCGGCGGTTACAGGTTATATTTCCCTCCGAAAGGATGCACGACATGCGATGTCACGAAGCTTGCTTCATCGTCGTACTTCAAATTTTCTGACAGATTCCTGAAAAAGTATTATCCCCACATGATGGAGCTTGGCCGCAGCTTTGTGCATCCTGACTATCAATCGCGTGCGATGGGCCGGAAAAGCCTTTTTGCTCTTGATAATCTCTGGGACGGACTGGGCGCGATAATTCTGGACAACCACCATCTCAAGTTCCTTTTCGGAAAGGTGACCATGTACCCTCATTTCGACCAGAAGGCAAGGAATATGATACTCTATTTCCTGAAAAGACATTTCAATGATCCTGATAATCTTGTTATCCCTCTCGACCCGGCCCGAATTGACATTAACCATGAAGAAATGAGAAAGATCTTCAGGGGATGGAGATATAAGGATAATTATAAAATCCTGTCGAGGGAAGTCAGAAATCTTGGTGAAAACATTCCACCTCTTATTAACGCCTATATGGGTTTATCACCAACAATGAGGACATTCGGGACCTTTATAAACCACAAATTTGGTGATGTCGAAGAGACAGGGATTTTGATCACCCTGAGGGATATCTATGTAGAGAAGATCAACAGGCATCTGGCATCCTACAAAAAGGATTTTCTTATAACATGGTTTTCCCACGAAAATCAGTAAGCCCTTTCATTTCTACCTTCCATATAATTAATGAAAGACTGGTTTGACACTTTATTCCCGCCTGGCGTAGGATAATTACCTGTAAAATACCAGTCTCCGGTATGTCCGGGACAAGCTTCGTGCAATCCTTCTATCGACTGGAAAACGATTTCAACGTCAGCCCTGATATCCTGCGATTTCAGAAGTGATGAAATCTTTTGGGAAATCATGTCGGTACAGTATGGTTTGTAAATTTCCTTTACAAGGTTTCTGATTTCACCTACGGGCTTTAGAATTTCTGATTTTGCTTCTTCATAGATTTCACGGAGAAGCTTCTCATTCCCATTATCTTTCAGTAGCTCCACCGCTGCCTTGAATGCAATTAGATCACCCAGTTTTGCCATATCAATCCCATAGCAGTCGGGATACCTGAGCTGGGGAGATGATGATACAATTACTATTTTTTTTGGATCCAGCCTGTCCAATATCCTTATTATACTTTTCTTCAGCGTGGTGCCCCTGACAATTGAGTCATCGATTATTACAAGGTTGTCGGTCCCCCTTTTGATGACCCCATATGTTACATCATAAACATGTCCGACCAGATCGTCCCTGCTGATATCTTCAGTAATAAATGTTCTCAGCTTTGCATCTTTTACTGCAATTTTTTCGACCCTTGGCCTCTGGTTTATAATTTTCTGAAGTTCTTCCCTTGTAATGTCCCTTCCCTTTTTAATTATGCTGTCGAGCTTTGATTTATTTATATAATCTTCAACACCTTTTATCATACCATAGAAAGCACTTTCGGCAGTATTTGGGATATAAGAAAATACCGTATTTTCAATATCATAGTTAACAGCTTTCAAAACAGGATGTGTAAGCAGTTCCCCGAGTTTTTTTCTCTCCCTGTAAATGGATTTATCAGTGCCCCTGGAGAAGTAGATTCTCTCAAATGAACATTTTCTGAGTTCAGCCTCCTCCCTAACCTGTTCAACCGAAGTTTCACCTGAGGCTTTGACAATCAGAGCACTGGCAGGAGGAAGTTCAATAACGTCATCGGTACGGACATTGAAAACAGTCTGAATCACAGGCCGTTCTGAAGCAGCGACAACAACTTCGTCATCGATGTAATAAAATGCAGGTCTGATGCCCGCCGGATCTCTCATGACAAATGCATCGCCATGACCGACCATCCCTGCCATTACATACCCGCCGTCCCAGTTCCGGCTTGCTTTACGGAGCACTGTTCCAAGGTCGAGATTCTTCTCGATAAGCGGAGTGATCTCCCGTTTTGAATGTCCCTGCTCTTTAAAAAACCTGAAAACCCGTTCATTTTCTTCATCAAGCCTGTGCCCTACATTTTCAAGAATTGTAACAGTATCGGAGAAATCGACCGGGGTCTGGCCTAATTCAACGAGACTACTGAAAAGTTCACCGACATTTGTCAGGTTAAAGTTACCGGCCATTACCAGATTTTTTGATTTCCAGTTGTTTTCGCGGCTGACCGGATGAACATAATCGATATTGTAATTTCCGAAGGTGCCATAACGCAGGTGACCAAGGTAAATATCGCAGGCAAACGGCACGTTTGACTTAATGAATGCCGGATCGTTAAACTCCTTCTTATGCTTTCTGTTTAACTTGCCAATGTCCTCATAAATAAGGTCGAAAACCTCCTTTATCGGATCCGGCTTATTTGACCTCTGCCGGAAAATGTACCTGTTTCCCGGCTGAACATTCATTTTGATTCCTGCAATTCCTGCCCCATCCTGCCCCCTGTTATGTTGCTTTTCCATCATCAGGTACATTTTCTGGAGTCCCCAGTCCCAGGACCCGTATTTTTGAAAATAGTACTCCAACGGCCTTCGCAATCTTATCATCGCGATGCCGCATTCGTGTTTGACATTGTCACTCATGGCTAATTTATATTCTTGTCCGGAAAGTTAATAATGGCTGGTACCAGGATAGCATCCGGAAAAACCTTTCGTATCATCAGAAGGTATCTGGTACCTTCGACCCTGGTCCTGTAATTCCCGGCACGAATTTTATAATAACTTGGTTTGTCGAAAGATGCATATGATACAATATCAGGAAATCTGCTCATGAACTCGGCTCTTACCTTACCTGATTCTTCCCTGGCATTTTTATTTGAACTGTTGTATATCTGAATTCTGAAGCCCTCCAGCCCATTCAGCCTCAGGTTATACAGTAAATACCTTCCAATCAGGGAATCAATTCCCGGATCCTGATAGATTTTAAGCTCACCCATATTAAGTCCGGAATTCCTCCTGCTCATTATTTCTGCGGTAGAATTTCTGTTCTGAGCCAGACAATTATCAAGTGTGCCAATCGTAAGGATCAGAAGAAAAAAGACCTTCTTTTTCATGCTGCTAAGCATTAGCCGAGCTCATTGGCAAGCTCGTCAGTTATCTCAAGGTTATGATAGACGTTCTGAATGTCGTCGTCATCCTCCAGAGACTCAATAAACCTCATTACCTTTTTTGCGGATTCAAGATCAAGATTTTTGGTATTGTTCGGAACTCTTTTCAAACCAGCTTCCTCTGGTTCTATCCCAAGCTCATTCAGCTTCCTGTTAAGACTTCCGAAATCTTCTTTGGCACATGTCACAGTCAGTGTATCGTCATAATCCTCAAAATCCTGAGCTCCTGCATCAATAAGTTCGAGTTCAATATCGTCCTGTGAGAATCCTTCTTTCCTCAGTGTAAATACTCCTTTCCTCTCGAAAAGGGAGCTTAAGGAACCGTTTGTACCCAGTTTGCCTCCGTGTTTGTTAAAGGCCGATCTTATGGATGCAACTGTACGGTTATTGTTATCGGTAAGACATTCGGCGAATACTGCCACACCACCCTGAGCATATCCTTCAAAAGAAGTTTCTATATAAGTTGTGGCATCCGCACCGACAGCCTTTTTGATTGCCCTGTCGATGTTCTCCTTTGGCATATTCGCACCTTTAGCATTCTGGATAGCAAGCCTCAGCCTGGAATTAGTGTCGGGATCACCCCCGCCATCCTTGGCTGCAATAATGATTTCCTTAATGATCTTGGTAAAGATCTTTCCTCTTTTGGCGTCAATAGCCCCTTTCTTCCTCTTGATGGTTGACCATTTACTGTGACCTGACATATAATTGATAATATTAATTCTGATGCAAAATTAAATATTTCTTTAATACATCATTCATTGTTCATACTTTTGTCACTTAAATAAGATGCACGACGCATGAAGCACGACACAGGGGAATTCCCCCTTTGAAGGGGGCAGGGGGATGTTGAATAAGATTGCTTCGTCTCTTCGTTCCTCGCAATGACGGTAAAAATAAATGGCTCCCCTCCTGGGAGGGGTGAGGGGTGGGTTAATTAGTTATGACAAAGAAAGTATATATTGAAACTTATGGATGCCAGATGAATGTCGCTGATAGCGAGGTTGTTGTTTCCATTCTTTCAGGCCATGGATATGAATACACCGATAATATAAAAGAAGCAGGACTCATACTCATCAACACCTGCTCGATAAGGGAAAATGCCGAGCAGCGAATCTGGGGAAGGCTTAAGGCTATCGGTCACCTTAAGAGAAAGAATCCCGGAATAGTGATCGGAATGATAGGATGCATGGCTGAAAGGCTTAAGGAAGAAGCTATTGAAAAAGAGCATCTTGTCGATATGATTGTCGGGCCCGATGCTTACCGCGACCTGCCTTTTCTTATTTCAGAAGCCGAATCAGGCCACAAAGCAGTAAATATTTTACTTTCGCGCGAAGAGACATATGCCGACATTTCGCCGGTAAGAATGGATAAGAACGGAGTAACCTCCTTCGTTTCCATTATGAGGGGATGCAATAACATGTGCGCATATTGCGTGGTACCTTATGTAAGAGGTGCTGAAAGAAGCAGGGATGCTGAGTCAGTGCTTAATGAAATAAAAGATCTCTGGAATAAAGGATACAGGGAAGTTACACTTCTCGGGCAGAATGTGGATTCTTATGGTTGGAAGTCGGGGAATCATATTATTGCTTTCCCTGAACTTCTTGAAAAGGCTGCACTTGTGAATCCTCTCTTGAGAATTCGTTTTTCAACTTCACATCCAAAAGATATTTCTGGTGAACTTCTTCAAAAGATGTCGGAATACCCGAATATTTGCAAACATATCCATCTTCCTGCACAAAGCGGAAGCAGCAGGATCCTAAGGCTGATGAACCGGGAATATACCCGCGACTGGTACATGGACCGGATAAGGGCAATTAAGGCAATCATGCCGGAATGTGCAATCTCGACAGATATAATAACCGGATTCTGCACCGAGACTGAAGATGATCATCAGGAAACACTTTCCTTAATGGAGTGGGCAGGATACGACTTCGCTTACATGTTCAAGTATAGTGAAAGACCAGGAACAAGGGCGGCAAGGAAATATAGAGATGATGTTCCTGAAGAGGTTAAATCAAAGAGACTGAATGAAATAATCTCTCTCCAGAACAAACTTTCAGTCCGGTCAAAGAAGCAGGATGTTGGCAGGGTTTTTGAAGTGTTAATTGAGGATTTCTCAAAAAGGTCTCAGGAACATTTATCAGGGCGCACTTCGCAGAATAAGGTTGTTGTATTCCCGGGTAATGGCCGGGGAAAAGGAGAATATGTCAGTGTGAAGATAGAAAGCAGCACATCTGCGACTCTTCTTGGAAAGATCTATTAGTGTTGTGAATGTCCTTATAATAATTGAATAGAGAATGAGATTCTTCGCTTCTCCGCCAACTGGCGGATCAGCTCAGAATGACATCCATCTGTGTTTTTAAAAGCGAAGAAACTTATACTTTTAATCGGACTCTAATGATTTATCCTATCAATAACTGTAACTTGCATTTAATTTTAAATCGATGAAAATGAAAATCAGGATTCTTCTTTGTCTGATAATGATAATGGTTTCTTTCAACATTTCGTCAGGACAGAAAACCGGCAGGAAGATCACAATTACCGGCAAAGTGGTTGATGGAACGTACGCTTCGGTCAGCAGAGCAATTATCTTGATTGATGGAGAAAAAACTGGATACTTGACAAACGGGGACGGATTTTACAAAATAAAAGTAAAGAAAGAAAATACTAAAATTGGTGTTTTTACATCCACAAACGGAATGATTGAAGAGGTTTTAGACGGGAGGAACGTAATAAATTTCAAATTCACCGGTTCTGTGCCTGAACAGTACAACGATAAATCCAGCGTTGATAATGAGGTAGTTGATATCGGATACAGAAATGCAAAAAAGAAGACGCTTACAAGTCCTGTTGGAGAAATAAAAGGAACCAAATCGAAGTACGCTTCTTATAATAACATTTATGAAATGATCAGAGGGGAAGTTCCAGGAGTTGTTGTCAATGGTACCAGTATTATGATAAGGAGTACAAATACAGCTTATGGTAATACTGAACCTTTGTTTGTTGTTGACGGGGTCCCGGTAAATACAATCGATAATATAGATCCTCTGATGGTAAGGTCGATATCAATCCTTAAAGGATCTTCAGCAGCAATTTATGGTTCGAGAGGTTCCAACGGAGTTATAATCATCAATCTGTTGCGCGGGACTGACAAATAACCAGATCATTTAACATAAATTAATTCTTTTTAAAGAGAACAACAATTAACTTGCATTAAAATTAAAAATCACTAAAATGAGAACCAGGATAATTTTTTGTCTGATACTTGCAATGATCTCTTTCAATATTTCATCGGGCCAGAAAGCCGGTAAAAAAGTCACAATAACAGGTCATGTGGTTGATGGAACCCAAGCCTATGTAGCCAATGCCATTGTGATGATTGATGGTAAGAAAACTGATACTTTTACCAATGCAAAAGGTTATTTTAAAATTAAGGTTACCCCGGGAAGTTCCACTATCGGAATATTAACGACTAACGGAATTCTGGAGGAACCCCTGGACGGAAGGAAAACCATCAATTTCACATTTCAGGGATCAGTTGCTGCTCAGCCTGGGGTTAAAACTGATCCGGGCGATGAGACAGTTGATATAGGTTACGGATCTGTCAAGAAAAAGAGTATGACTGGAAGTGTAAGTAAAATTGACGGAACAAATCCAAAATATGCATCCTACAGGAGTATCTATGACATGCTCCGAGGAGAGGTCCCGGGAGTACAGGTGTCCGGAACAAGCATAAGAATTCAGGGAGCCTCTTCACTCATGCTGAGCACAGAACCGCTTTTTGTTGTCGATGGAATGGTTGTAAATTCAATAGCTGATATTCAGCCGTATACTGTTAAGTCTATTGAGATTCTCAAAGGCTCATCAGCTGCTATTTACGGGTCAAGGGGCGCTAACGGAGTAATTCTGATAAAGCTCGTAGGGGGAGGTGACAATAAATAATTTAGCTCTGAACACCTATTTTTTTATTTCTCTATTTCTTTCCCTTTATTAACAGATTAAGTTCATCGAGCTGCTTACCTGAAATTTCCGACGGAGTGTCAAGCATCACATCTCGTCCTGAATTATTTTTCGGGAATGCAATAAAATCACGGATTGAATCCTGACCACCAAACATGGCAACCCAGCGGTCAAATCCGAATGCGATTCCTCCGTGAGGCGGAGCACCGTATTTGAATGCATTCAAAAGAAATCCGAACTGTTCATTTGCCTCTTCATCAGTAAATCCCAATACTTTAAACATCAGTTTCTGAATATCTGAATCATGTATCCTTATTGAACCACCTCCTATTTCGACACCGTTGATCACCAGGTCATATGCATTGGCTCTGACTTTGCCAGGATCAGTCTCCATGAGGTTAAGATCTTCAGGTTTCGGTGAAGTAAACGGATGGTGCATTGCATAATAACGTGATGTCTCCCCATCCCATTCTAGAAGAGGAAAATCGACAATCCAGAGAGGAACGAACGTGTCTTTCGTTCTCAGATTCAACCTGTTCCCCATCTCAAGACGTAATTCTGAAAGGGCTGGAAGAGTTTTTTTCCTGTTACCTGCCAGAATAAGTACCAGATCGCCAGGTTTCGCATTAACCTGTTGAACCCATCCCTTCAGCTCCTCAGTTGAATAAAACTTATCAGCAGAAGATTTCAGTGATCCGTCGGAACCATACCGGAGATAAACGAGCCCTTTAGCTCCGATCTGAGGCCTCCTGACAAATTCGGTAAGCTCATCTATCTGCTTTCTGGAATATTCCGAACAGCCGGCAGCACAAATTCCGCCAACGAATTCAGCATTGTCGAAAACAGCAAAACCATGATTCTTAACTGTTTCAGTCAGATCAGATATCTTCATTTCAAAACGAAGGTCGGGCTTGTCGCTACCATAAATCTCCATGGCTTCATGGTAAGGCAGTCTGATAAATGGTTCGGAGAATTCTATTCCCCTGACCTTCCTGAACAGGTATTTTGCCAGTCCCTCGAAAGTATCCAGTATATCATCCCTTTCAACAAACGACATTTCACAATCGATCTGTGAAAATTCAGGCTGTCTGTCTGCTCTCAGGTCTTCATCCCTGAAACATTTAACTATCTGAAAATATTTGTCGAATCCGGCCACCATAAGAAGCTGCTTAAGTGTCTGAGGTGACTGCGGCAATGCATAGAAGGTACCGGGCTGCATCCTTGAAGGAACCACAAAGTCACGGGCTCCTTCGGGAGTTGATTTGATGAGAACCGGAGTCTCTACCTCAACAAAACCAATGGAGTCCATGTAGGTGCGGACCTCCTGTGCGACCTTGTGCCTGAGAATTATATTGCTCTTGATGGTGTTCCTGCGAAGGTCAAGATAACGGTATTTCATCCTGAGCTCTTCACCTCCGTCAGTATCTTCTTCAATTGTAAATGGAGGTATCTCACTGCGGTTAAGAATATCCAGTTCATCTACTTCTATCTCAATATCACCAGTGGCCATTTTGGGATTCTTATTGCTTCGTTCCTTAACCTTACCTTTGGCCCGGATAACAAATTCACGACCCAGTTTCCTTGCTTTTTCACGCAGTTCACTGTTTGTCTCCAGGTTGAATACAAGCTGCGTAATACCGTACCGGTCGCGGATATCCACGAATGTCATCCCTCCCAGGTCCCTGGATTTCTGCACCCATCCACAAAGAGTAACTCTTTTCCCTTCATCACTGAGATTGAGCTCACCGCAAGTATTTGTCCTGTACATTTTTTTAGATTTCAGCAAAAATAAGAAAAAACTGCTTACCTGCATTGCTTTAATCACCCCCTTTCTTTTTCCCCCAAAGGGGGCAAGAAAATTCAGGAATTTTTCCTACATTTAGACCACATTCTGTTAAATAATGCCTGAGAACAAAGATGACCATTTCATGCGTGCAGCTCTTGATGAAGCCATGAAAGCTTTTGATAAACAGGAGGTTCCGATAGGCGCGGTTGTGGTTTGCAATGATATCATAATTGGCAGGGCTCATAATCTTACAGAGACATTGAACGATCCTACGGCTCATGCCGAGATGCAGGCAATAACAGCTGCCACAGGCTGGCTTGGTGGAAAATACCTTACAGATTGCACTTTATACGTAACTGTTGAGCCATGTGCCATGTGTGCCGGGGCGATAGGTTGGAGCCAGGCCGGAAGGCTGGTTTATGGTGCCGGTGATATAAAAAAAGGATATACTCTTATTGCCGGCCTCTTACTTCATCCTAAAACTGTCGTAAAATCAGGAGTTCTCGATCATGAATGCGGCGGGTTGATGACGAAATTCTTCAAATCAAAACGATAGTCATTGCTCCCGTCCCCCCTAAATGGAGGTCAGGAAAATAAATGGGTTTTTAAAGAATAGTAAGTTTACAAAAAGTAGAGTCATGATCATTAACAACACCAAATCAGTCATTAATTTAAAACTGTTGCTCCGTACATCAATTATCATCTACCTGACATTTCTGGTTCTTGCCCTGGCAGCAGGAATCATTAAATTTCCACTGTTTGGAATGGGTAAGGCAGCATGGATTATCCTGTTCACATCCTGTTTCATTATTATAATGCTTATCCCTATCGTGCTGAACTTCCAGTATATATTTTTTTCGGATGAAGGGACCGCAATAATATTCAGATACTATACAACAGGACTTTTTTCAGGGAAAAAGAATTCGGTTGAAATAGGGAAAAAGACCTTTTCAGGTTTTACTCTTGATAAAAAAATCTTTGGATTGGTGCAAAGTATAACCTTGTACCAAAGACTGAAGGAGGGTATTGCAAAATATCCGCCTATTTTTATCAGTGCGTTGAAGCGTCAGGATAAAGACAGTATACTCGAATCGTTGAATTCATACGCTCCAAGAGTTAAAGGGAAAAAGCCCGTTTAACATGAGTTAAATCATTTTAAATGAATAAATCAGAGAGGAACTTTGTGACCTTGCCCCCTTCCCCCGGAAGGGGGTTTGAAAAATTTTAAATATTTTAAGTACTAATCATAATTATTTATACTATGAATGTGGATAAAATAATGAATAACCTCGAGAAGAAACATCCGGGGGAGGTTGAGTATTTACAGGCCGTCAGGGAAGTGCTTGAATCAATTGAGGAGGTTTACAATGAGAATCCTCAGTTTGAATCAGCAAATATCATCGAACGAATTGTCGAACCTGACCGGGCATTGACTTTTAAGGTACCATGGGTTGATGATGAGGGCAATGTAAAAGTCAATCTTGGGTACCGGGTGCAATTCAATAATGCTATTGGTCCTTACAAAGGCGGATTACGATTTCACCCCAGCGTAAATCTTTCAATTCTTAAATTCCTGGGCTTTGAACAGATCTTTAAGAATGCACTTACAACACTTCCCATGGGAGGAGGTAAAGGCGGATCGGATTTTGATCCAAAGGGAAAATCGAATGCCGAGGTAATGAGGTTTTGTCAGTCATTTATGCTTGAACTCTGGAAATACATCGGACCAGAAACTGATGTTCCTGCCGGTGACATTGGTGTTGGCGGCCGTGAAATTGGATTCTTATATGGGATGTACAAGAGGTTGAAAGGAGATCATACGGGTGTTCTTACGGGTAAGGGCAGCAACTGGGGAGGTTCTCTCATCAGACCTGAAGCAACTGGTTTCGGAGGAATCTACTTCGCCCAGGAAATGCTGAAAACGAAAAACGAAACACTGAAAGGCAAAACTATTTCGATCTCCGGATTCGGCAATGTGGCATGGGGAGCGGCCCTCAAAGCATCAGAGCTTGGAGGTAAAGTGGTAACAATTTCGGGTCCTGATGGTTATGTTTACGATCCTGAAGGAATTTCCGGGAAGAAGATCGATTATATGCTCGAACTTAGGGCATCCAACCAGGATGTTGTAAAACCATACTCATATGTATTTGAAGGTGTCGAATTCCATGAAGGTAAACGCCCATGGGATGTGAAAGTTGATATTGCATTACCTTGCGCAACTCAAAACGAGCTGAATGGTGACGAGGCCAGGATTTTAATAAAAAATGGAGTCAAACTGGTAGCTGAAATATCAAATATGGGATGCACTCCTGAAGCTGTTGAAGAATTTAATAAGCACAATATTATATTTGCTCCCGGTAAAGCGGTTAACGCAGGCGGAGTAGCAACATCCGGACTGGAGATGACCCAGAACTCGATGAAGATGAGGTGGAATAGT
>CAZCQC010000435.1:0-17146 GCA_964500155.1 uncultured Rikenellaceae bacterium
TAATGATTTGTTAAAAATCTTAACCTTTGAGATTGATTACTCCTGTCCCAGACCTTCCCTTAAAGTAAACTACCCACTTCCCAGCCTTCCCCCTAAAGTAAATTACCCCCTTCCCAGCCTTCCCCCAAGGGAGGGCCGAGCGTTTAGAACCAGCCCGGTGGGCTGGTTTAGCGATGGAGCCAGATTGCAGGGTGTGCCATCGCGGCAAACCGGCCTGTTCGCTAAAATAGCCTACAAGGCTATTTCTTAACGCTCCAGCCTCCCTTTGGGGGAAATTAAAAGGGGGGTTTCACCCATAAAGTCTGGAATTTTAAATACAGGTTATTCTGTATCACAAACGAACCCCGTGTTAAAGAACGTTAAAGAGATGGATTAATATAATATATACAAGTACTTTTGTAACTGTATGAAGCGTAAAACAATAGTATTACTGGCTATATTTTTCTTCCTGGTTATCTCGGGTCTGATCCTGATCCAGTTATACTGGATAAGAAATGCAATTTCAATCACCGATCAGCAATTCCGTTACAATGCAAACAAAGCTCTTGAATCGGTTGTTCTGGATCTGGAAGCGCAGGAGCTTATTGATTACATTGTCCATGAGATCGACCCTGAATCATCCGATTCAGTTACAGCCATAATACCTGCCAATTCACCACTTGCCAGCAGACTGAGGGGATATCGGTCCGACTCCAAACTGCCAGAGCTATATGGTTTGGGTAACCCTGACAAACAATTTATTATTACAAACGCAGGTCAGAAAATTTATATTTCAGCAAAGGATATATCCCCAATACCTGAAGAGGAAATTACTGAACCGTCAGAACAGGTTATCAGCGCGGGATTATCGAAACGGGTAAGCAACAAAATTGTCTATCTGGAAAGTATATTGGAGAAGATACTCAGGACAACACCTGATATCAGGGAAAGGATCGATCCCACTAAAATAAATGAACAGCTGAGAAAAGCTCTGAATAATGTTGGTATACATCTGGATTTTGAGTTTTCAATAAGATCGGGAAGGTTAGGTACAATCTGGAGTACACCAGGGTTTACAGATAAACCGGGAACCAACAAATTCATAATCCAACTGTTTCCAAACGATCCTGTACCCAGTCAGAATCAGATTGTTCTTTACTGCCTTCAGGAAAAACACTATAAATTCCAACAGATAGGCATTCTCGGTATTTATTCCCTGATATTCACACTTCTTCTTCTGGTGCTTGCCACCAGCACATTTATTGTGATTTTCCGTCAGAAGAGGATGTCGGAAATAAGAAATGACTTTATAAATAATATGACCCATGAGCTTAAAACGCCGATATCAACAATTTCACTTGCTTCCCAGATGATATCTGATAAAACTATTCCCGATAAGGACAAGAATATAGATCACCTTGCCAGGATCATATCCGATGAAAGCTTAAGGCTGAAATTCCAGGTGGAAAAGGTTTTGCAAATGGCTATTTTCGAAAGGATGAAAACGAAGTTCTCTTTTTCAAGCATGGATATTCATAAAATCATTAACAGAGCAGTTGACAACTTCACTCTGCAGATAGAAGCACGAAATGGGAAAATACTAAAAGACTTCCAGGCTTCCGATCCGGTTGCCAGACTTGATGAGATCCATTTTCTTAATGCAATTTCGAATCTGATAGACAATGCAATCAAATACAGTGATGGTAAGCCTGAAATAGCTATATCCACAAAAAATAACAGAAAAGGAATAATTATATCTGTTGAAGACAATGGCATAGGTATAAGCAAAGAAAATATCCGGAGGATATTTGATAAGTTCTATCGTGTGCATTCTGGGAATGTTCATAATGTTAAAGGATTTGGTCTCGGATTAAGCTATGTAAAAAAAATAACTGAAGAACATAACGGAACTATTAAAGTAGAAAGCCAGATCGGTAAAGGCTCAAAATTTATAATATTCATCCCACAAAACGGACTGAAATGAACAAAAGAATTCTGCTTGCGGAAGATGACACTAACCTGGGCTCACTATTAAGAAATTATCTTGATGCCAAGGATTATGAGACAACACTTTTTATGACAGGGCGGTCAGCTCTTGAAGCATTCTCAGCAGGTCTGTTCGACCTCTGCATTCTCGATATTATGATGCCTGAAATGGACGGTCTGGCACTTGCAAAGGTTGTGCGAAGCATTGACCCTGCTATACCAATTATATTTCTGACTGCTAAAAATCAGGAAGATGATATTATCGAAGGATTTAAGACCGGGGCAGATGATTATATCACAAAACCTTTTAACATGGAGGAGCTTCTTTACAGGATTGAAGCTATATTCAGGAGAACAATAAGCCCGGTTGAGGTGAAGGGAGAAGAACTAAATCGTATTGGTGACTATATTTTTGATAACAGAAGACAACTGCTCACCTTCAGGGAGCAGCAGATCAGCCTTACAACAAAAGAATCGGAGCTGCTTGATCTCCTGGTCCGGCATAAAAACGAGATTCTTGAGCGCAATTATGCTCTTAAGAGTATCTGGATAGATGATAACTACTTCAATGCCAGAAGCATGGATGTTTATATTACGAGACTCAGAAAATACCTGAAAAAAGATCCGGGCGTCAAAATACTGAATATTCACGGCAGGGGTTACCGGCTTATCTGCTAAAGACACTGCTTACCAGCCAGAATTCAGTCAAGCTTTAATACTGCCAGAAACGCCTGCTGCGGGACCTCAACATTCCCGATCTGTCTCATGCGCTTCTTTCCTTTTTTCTGCTTTTCAAGGAGTTTCCTTTTTCTTGTAATATCACCACCGTAGCATTTGGCGGTAACATCCTTCCTTACGGCTTTGACTGTCTCCCTTGAGATTATCTTTGCACCAATAGCGGCCTGGATTGCTATATCGAATTGCTGACGAGGTATCAATTCCTTAAGCTTAACGCACATTTTCCGTCCAAAATCATAAGCATGTCCCCTGTAAATAAGGGTTGAAAGAGCATCAACCATCTCCCCGTTAAGAAGTATATCGAGCCTCACAAGATCAGCTTTCTGATAAGATGTATAATAATAATCAAATGAGGCATATCCCTTTGAAATGCTCTTCAGTTTGTCGTAGAAATCAAAAACAATTTCTGAAAGAGGCATTTCAAATGTCAGTTCAACCCGGTCGCGTGTGAGATAAATCTGGTTTTTCAACGTTCCTCTTTTATCGATGCACAGCTTCATGATCGATCCTACGTAATCCGACAATGTGATCACCTGGGCAACAATATAGGGTTCCTCTATCCTTTCAATGTAATTCACGGCCGGCAGTCCCGAAGGATTATGAACATCAATCGATTCCCCCCTCGTAGTATATACTTTAAATGAAACGTTCGGGACGGTTGTAATAACATCCATATCAAATTCACGGTCGAGCCTTTCCTGGATTATTTCCATATGAAGCAGACCCAAAAAACCACATCTGAATCCAAAACCGAGTGCTGCTGACGACTCCGGGATGAATGTAAGTGAAGCATCATTCAACTGAAGTTTCTCAATTGAAATCCGTAAGTCCTCATATTCGTCAGCATCAACAGGATACATTCCTGCAAAAACCATTGGCTTTACATCTTCAAATCCGGAAATGGCTTTATCGCATGGATACCTGACAGTCGTTATTGTATCGCCGACCTTAACTTCTGAAGATATCTTTATACCTGAAATAATGTACCCAACATCCCCCGCCCCCATCTCATCACGGGGATCCTGCTTCAGCTTCAATACCCCTATTTCCTCGGCATTGTACTCATGACCCGTACTGACAAACTTTACCCTGTCGCCTTTTCTTATCGTGCCGTTCATAATTTTGAAGTATGCAATGATGCCCCGGAACGAATTGAAAATCGAATCAAAGATCAGTGCCTGCAATGGAGCATCGGGGTTTCCTGCTGGTGGTGGTATGCGATTAACTATTTCATTAAGGATCCTTTCGATGCCCATTCCTGTTTTCGCACTAGCCTCAATGATATCTTCACGGTTGCAACCCACAAGATCAACTATCTGATCTTTAACCTCTTCTGGCATTGCATTTGTCATATCCATTTTATTGAGCACAGGGATAATCTCCAGATTATGGTCGATTGCCATATAGAGGTTTGAAATTGTCTGAGCCTGAATCCCCTGTGTGGCATCAATAACAAGCAGTGCTCCTTCACAGGCAGCAATTGACCTGGATACCTCATAAGAGAAATCTACGTGGCCCGGAGTATCAATAAGATTCAGATAATATCTTTCACCATTCTGATCATACTCCATCTGGATTGCATGGCTTTTGATTGTAATACCTCTTTCCCTTTCAAGATCCATATTGTCGAGGATCTGGTCCTGATATTCCCTTTCGGTAATAGTATTGGTTATTTCAAGCAGACGGTCAGCCAGGGTACTTTTACCGTGGTCAATATGAGCTATGATACAGAAATTACGGATCCGGTGCATCAAAAAGGATTCTGGAAACAGGTGCAAATATATAAAATTATGCCCCTAAATCCCCTGAAGGGGACTTATTAATTCAACAGATGATTAAACCCCCTTTAGGGGGAAGGGGGCAAAATAACAAGAGGCGGGTCTCAGACCCGCCTCTACATTAAAAACCATTATAATTTTCCTGATTAATAGGGCATTCCGCCACCCATTCCCTGAGGAGGCATAGGAGGCTGTTTTTCTTCTTTTTCGTCGACAATGACAGCTTCAGTGGTCAGGAACATTCCGGCGACCGAGGCAGCATTTTCGAGAGCAACCCTTACAACCTTAACCGGATCAATAACTCCGCAATCATAGAGCTTTTCGTATTTATCAGTCTGGGCATTGTAGCCAAAATCACCCTTGCCTGCTTTTACTGCATTGGCAACTACAGCGCCTTCTCTTCCTGCATTGACAGCAATCTGTCGAAGAGGTTCCTCAATTGCACGCTTGATTATTTCGATACCGGTATTCTGATCTTCATTTTCTCCTTTGAGTTTTTCAAGTGAGGCAATTGCACGTATATATGCAACACCACCACCCGGAACAATACCTTCCTCAATTGCAGCACGGGTTGCATGGAGAGAGTCATCAACACGGTCCTTCTTGTTCTTCATTTCGACTTCAGAAGCAGCTCCGATATAGAGAACTGCGACACCTCCTGACAATTTTGCGAGACGTTCCTGAAGTTTTTCCTTGTCATAATCGGAAGTGGTTGTTGTCATCTGCTGTTTGATTTGTGCAACTCTGGCTTTGATCATATCTTTGTCGCCAAAACCATTTACGATTGTTGTATTTTCCTTGTTCACGGTAACTTTTTCTGAAGTGCCGAGCATGTCGAGGGTTGTGTGTTCAAGCTTAAGGCCTTTTTCTTCAGAGATCACGGTTCCGCCTGTCAGAATGGCAATATCTTCAAGCATTTCTTTCCTTCTGTCACCGAATCCGGGAGCTTTCACTGCACATACCTTTAATGAACCACGAAGCCTGTTTACAACAAGCGTTGCCAGAGCTTCGCCTTCAACGTCTTCTGATATGATCAGCAGCGGACGGCCATTCTGAGCTGTTGCTTCGAGAATAGGAAGCATATCCTTCATCGAAGATATTTTCTTGTCGTAAATAAGTATGTATGGATTTTCAAGATCAGCTTCCATCTTTTCTGCGTTTGTCACAAAATATGCTGAGATATAGCCTCGGTCGAACTGCATTCCCTCAACAACCTCAACTGAGGTGGTTGTTCCCTTAGATTCCTCAACTGTTATGACACCTTCTTTATGAACCTTGTCCATAGCTTCTGCTATCAGTTTGCCTATTTCCTCATCATCATTTGCTGAAATCCTTGCTACCTGCTCAATCTTGGCAAGATCATTTCCAACAACCTGTGCCTGCGATTTAAGATGCTTGATAACTTTCTCAACTGCAAGGTCAATACCTCTTTTTACATCCATCGGATTGGCCCCGGCTGTTATATTTTTCAGACCTACATTTATAATAGACTGAGCAAGAACTGTGGCTGTCGTTGTACCGTCACCTGCTATATCACCGGTTTTTGAAGCAACCTCCTTAACCATTTGTGCACCCATATTCAAATAGGGATCAGATAATTCTATATCTTTTGCAACAGTGACTCCGTCTTTTGTAATGTGGGGAGATCCAAATTTCTTCTCCAGAACAACATTACGTCCTTTTGGACCCAGTGTGACTTTTACTGCATCGGCTAACTTGTCAACGCCTTCCTTAAGCAGGGCGCGTGCATCGATATTGTATTTAATTTCTTTTGCCATTTTATTTAAAATTTATTGGTTTGCATTAATTATGAAATGAACAGAATATCTGACTGTGATATAAGAAGATAATCATCGCTGTCAATTGTCAGTTCCTGACCAGAATATTTTCCGTAAAGAACAACGTCTCCTTTTTTTACTTCCATCTCCTCATCTTTCTTGGGCGCGCCAACAAGTATCACGGTGCCCTGACGAGGCTTTTCCTTTGCCGAATCAGGAATTATAATTCCACTTGCAGTTTTTGCTTCAGCTTCGTGAGGTTTTACCAAAACCTTTCCAGCCAGTACTTTTCCTTTTAATTGTGCCATTTTATTTAGTTTTAAAGTTAATGATTATTTTCTGCCACTTCTTTAAGCATAATTTATGCCAAACGGAAAATCTGTGACTCAAAGGACAATAAGCCGACATTTTATCGGTCAGATTCTGACATTTTCCGTATGACTTTTAAGTCCAATTAGTCTATCTGATTGTGAATAAATGCATTAGTAATTAAAAAGCGAAGTGTCAGTTTGTCATAAACTGACACTTCGCTATTATTATTAAATTTACCAGGTTTAATTCTGAGGTTGCTGCTGGTTTCCTGACGGAGGCACAGGGCTCTCGGTGGGAACGGCAGTCGGAAGGGTCGGTATTGCACTTGGATCAACTGCATTCTGGATCGAGTTTTCAATTCTTGAACGCTCTGTCGTTGCTCCCCGGGGTATTGTAGCTGTAGCCACTACACATAATATAAGGATTGCAGCTGCAAGAGTCCATGTTGATTTTTCGAGAAAATCAGCTGTTTTTCGAATACCCATCGATTGTCCTGCCGATGTAAAATTGGCTGCAAGCCCTCCTCCTTTTGAATTCTGAACAAGTACTATCATTACCTGAATAACGCAGGCAATAATAATAATCACCGAAACAAAAATATATATTCCCATTTGTCAACTATTTGATGATCGCTTTTATTTTTTCAATTTGAGTCGCAAAGTAACCACTTTTTTCCGGAAATTTCAAACTTAATTTTTCATAAATTTCTATCGCCTTTGAATAATAGCCCTGATTCACATAAATCCTGGCCAGAGTTTCAGTAACAAGTCCCCCCTTTTCCTCGAGATACGGTGTGGATAAGTCAACTACAGGATGTTCGGTTTTATCAGTCCTGGGCTCTATCCTGGGATTGAGTGAAATAAACTTATCAATCAGGTCAGCCTGAGACTTTTTGTTAAGATTATTAACCGGCTCAGCCAGGTCAGCAGGGGTGGTGTTTACTTCAGGTAAAATTTTTTCTTCACTTATTGGAACCGAAAAGCCAGGATCCATATAGAAGATCTTTTCTTCAGGTTCATCCGGAGTATCATCAATTAATAAAGCGCCTTCTACAGGCACATCAATATCAGGTTCTTCAATTTCCGGTTCTATTGAGCCCATTATTGTACGCTCCAATATCTTATCTGTACTTTCTGACTGATCTTCATCTGACTTTTCCTCCTGATCCCTTTCAATCTCTATTATAAGATCCTCACTGTTCCTGGCAGACTCGATCACAGTCTGTTCTATATCTCCGTCAAAAACAGTTGCTTCCATAACCTGCTTTTCCCTTTCAGGCTCCACCATTACCGGTTCTTCCTCCGGAACTTCAAAAATTTCATTTTCAAACCCGACAGGCGCCATTTTCAGGAGATTGAACAAAACTTCCCTGTCAGCAATATGAATGGCGGAATTCCTAAGCTGATTTTCAAATCGTATGTCAGAATTATCCTTTAGACCTTTAAGTAGCAGAAGATGGGCAGTCTGAAAATAGGGAAATATATTGACGAGCTCGTTTAATTCTGCGAGCACCTGCCTGTCGACAGGTGTGCTGCTTCCTATCAGACTTAAAAAGTCGTTCTTATTCATGGCCGGTCACCAGTTAACAAATGCCCTGTTAAAGATATCCTCCACAATCATCTCAATTATTTTTTCGGAGAGTTCCACTTCCACATCGGTAAGGTCGCTGGTACTGGGGTAATCTTCATATCGGGAAAATGACTGTTCATAGCTCTTTTCGGGGTCGACAGAATTTGTGAATTTAATCTTTACTGTAATAGTAAACCTGTTCATTGCAGCAGTGGCATCAGCCGAAACAGTAAGAGGTTTGGTACTGTAGTCAGATATTTCACCTTCAAAATTAGCATCACCAAGTCCATTGATGATATTCAGGCTGGTCTGGGCTTTGCACTTGTCATTCAGAGCATCGGTCAGTGTCTGGCTTAATCCGGGTTGAACAAGGCTGGCCCTGTTTTGAAAATACTGAATACTGATGGATTTCAATCCTTCAGTGCTTGCTCCTGAAAATGAATAGATGCCGCATCCGCCATTTACAACAAAGAGGATCGCGAAACAAAACATGAGAAAATTCTTCACTGACCCGGGAAAAGCTTTTTTACATTTCAATTTCATACTCTTTTATTTTTCTGTAAAGAGTCCGTTCGGATATTCCAAGATCATGAGCGGCCATCTTCCTCTTGCCATTGTATTTTTCCAGTGCTTTCTTTATCATCTCAATTTCCTTGCCGGCAAGTGAAAGAGATTCTTCCACAACTTCCTCGGTATCCTGGATACTGCCTCTGGACCGGACAACTGTGAAATCGGCCGGATGCGTCTCAGAGGCTGTTCCGATAGGCTCCTGGCGGCCGGTATCCCTTATAAGATTTTTAATGACTCCTGAGTTGTTCTCATGGAAATTTATATCGATTTCCCCTGTTTTAATAAGGTCGAGCACCAGCTTTTTAAGGTCGTTCATATCGCTCTTCATGTCGAAGAGGATTTTGTACAATATCTCACGCTCTGAAGAAAATGATTTGTCTTCATCTCTTCTAATAACTGCAGGAAGCTTTATTCCAGTGTAATCAGGAAGATATGTCTGCAGCACTTCGGCACTGATTTCCCTCTCCTTTTCAATAATAGAGATCTGCTCTGTTATGTTCTTGAGCTGTCGTACATTACCAGGCCATGAATAATTTATCAGGATATTTTTGGCATCGTTGCTTAACCTGATCGAAGGCATCCGGTATCGTTCAGCGAAATCAACCGCAAATTTCCTGAATAGTAAAAATATATCCTCGCCCCTCTCCTTCAATGGTGGGATTTTTATCGGAACCGTATTAAGTCTGTAGAACAGGTCTTCCCTGAACTTGTCATGATTGATCGCCATAACTACATCGACATTGCTTGCTGCAATGACTCGGACATTCGTTTTCTGGACCTTCGAAGAACCCACCCTTATAAATTCTCCTGTTTCAAGTACCCTCAGAAGGCGAACCTGTGTCGAAAGAGGCAGTTCGGCTACCTCATCAAGAAATATCGTACCACCGTCGGCAACTTCAAAATAGCCTTTTCTGCTTTCAGTTGCTCCCGTGAATGAGCCTTTTTCGTGACCAAACAGCTCTGAATCGATAGTGCCTTCAGGTATGGCGCCGCAATTAACAGCTATATACTGACCGTGCTTCCGCGCACTGAAATTATGTATCACCTGGGGAAATACTTCCTTGCCTGTTCCACTTTCACCGGTGATCAGAACAGAAAGGTCGGTAGGGGCTACCTGCACAGCAATATCTAATGCATGGTTTAGCCCTCCGTGATTACCAATAATTCCGAATCTCTGTTTAATACCCTGAAGATCTTTCATTGCTGTTTTTCGCTGGTGCGAATTTAAGATATTTTTAAAACATTGGGAAATTCAATTTTCGTAAATTCGCAACATGAAAACATTTAATGGATATCATTTCACCGGCATTATTCCCGCACGATATGCATCGACTCGGTTTCCGGGAAAACCTCTTGCAATAATCGAAGGCAAACCAATGATTCAAAGGGTGTATGAACAGGCCTCCCTGACGTTGGACGAATTGTATGTTGCAACCGATGATCGCAGGATCCATGATGCAGTTTTGAGTTTCGGGGGGAGAGCCGTAATGACCTCTGCTGAACATCAGAGCGGAACCGACCGGTGTGCTGAAGCCGCGGCTAAAATCGGATCGATGAAAGATACAGAAGCTGACGTGGTTATCAACATACAGGGCGATGAACCTTTTATCAGACCGGAGCAGATTGAGCTCCTGATTTCATGTTTTGCCGATAAGTCGGTCGAGATAGCAACACTTGTCAGAAAAGCCGAACCAGGGGAGGACATAGCCAATCCTAATCACCCTAAAGTTGTGCTCGATTTGTCAGGAAATGCGATCTATTTCAGCAGGTCAGTCATACCCTATTTACGTGATAAGGAAATGAGCGATTGGACCATGATGCACACCTATTACAAACATATTGGCCTCTATGCTTACAAGGCCGGAACTCTGAGCAGTATCACCTTATTATCAAGCAGTTCGCTTGAAAAAGCTGAATCTCTCGAACAGAACAGATGGCTGGAAAACGGCTATAAAATAAGAACTGCTGTAACCAGGTGGGAAAGCGTATGTATCGACACCCCGGGCGACCTGGAAAAAGCAAAAATATTCTTTGATCAATTTAAATAAAAATGCGTACCTTTAGCACAGTTTTTGCATGAGGTTAAGAAAAGGGTGCTTATGAAGCATAATCTACTCCTTATTTTATTTATATTAATTCCCGTATGCCTTCATTCCCAGAGGGATACAGCCAGTATTGTCAGAAATTACCCTCAGAAAACCTTTGCCAGGGAAGCTACTCCCTCAAACATCAATATATACCCGGTTCCTGTCAGAGAAAACAGTTTTACAATAAAAACCGATAGGGATATGACCTCTGTTAAAGTAACAAATATGATCGGTCAGGATATTTTCAGAGCTCAATATAGTAATCCGGTACCAGTGACAAAAGTACTTCTTAAAAAGCCGACCAGAGGTATGTATCTGGTTACTATTGCCTTTACAGATGGCACAAGGATCGTCAGAAAAGTAATGATTGAGAATCCTGAATAAAGTAGATCCTTAAACCGGTTTTGGCGGACTATAGGGGAAAATTCCGCCCACTGTAACATTCTATTATTTCAGAATCAATGGAACAATCTGTTTTGTTGATTGTTTATTATTGGGGGCACTTGAAATAGTTAACTGATTATTGAGACAGCCATGGAAGAAGCAATAAATGTTTTCTCGATAAAAGATCTCGAAAATTTCTCAGGAATAAAAGCTCATACAATAAGAATCTGGGAAAAAAGGTACAAGGTGCTTGAACCGGATAGAACCGATTCAAATATAAGGACTTATAGCGAAATTGAACTAAAAAAGATACTTAATGTCGCTTACCTTAACAGGAATGGCCTGAAAATATCAAGGATTGCAAGCCTTGGCGAAGATGAGCTGACACAAAAGGTAATGACAGTAAGCAGTCAGGCTGAAAGTCCTGATGAAAGTTTCCAGCCGGGGAAGATCCTTATGACTGCGATCAGGTTCAACGAAACTCATTTCAATGAGGCTCTTAAGCCATTTATAAGATATCACGGCATTGAAGATGCCTATATCAGATTTTTTCATCCCCTGCTTGAAAAGGCCAGGATCCTCTGGCAGACCGGAAGCATGTCGAGGGCACAGGAGCAATTTGTCAGAAATGCCATAAGACAGATAATGATGGTCGAAGACTATAACCTCTTATCACCTGCCGGAAGAACCAAAGCTTCATTTGCTATGATTAACACATCTGACAACCTGTCAGACAACAATTTTCTTTTTTACAAATATGTCCTGAAAAAAAGGGGTTATGACGTAATTTTCACAGGAGGTGTGCTTCCTGCTTCAGAGGTAATTGAAATTCATAAAATAAAATTTTTCGATTATCTGGTTGTCAATTCAGGTTCATTTGATTTTGCGAGAAAAAAGATCGGGTATTTCAGTAGTATCGGCAAATCACTTCTGATAAAAAAGATCATACTGACAGATTATCCGGAGTCACATGAAAAAAGGATACCGGAAAATATTCTGATAACAAGGAACCCGGAAGAATTCAGGAAGACAATTTCTGCTCTGAAATAAGAATTTAATTTGCTACAAGGTGAAGGGTACGCGTTACGGGGTCTCAGCGTAAATCTGCGGAAAAATCTGCGAAAATCTGCGAGAAAATAAAGTATCTGTGGTTAACTATTGCCTTCTAATAGTCCGTGGAAGTATTTTCTATCCTTATCCAGGTTCACAAACGGATTATTTCGTGTAATCAAATCGATCCTGAACAGAATTTCTTCAGCAAATTTTCTTACCTGTTCTTTGTTTCCGGTCTGTATCCTGTGTGAGACGGCTTTTGAAATTTTAGTAACCTCCTTCCAGAGACCAGCTGTTGATTTATCAAAAAAACAGTCGCTGAATGCCTCCCAGATATAATCAACTGCCATATCTGAAACATGAAGCATATCGTCGCGATAAAACCTGTAATCACGCAGATCATCCATTACAAGCTCATATGCAGGAAAATATGCAGGTTTTGACGGATGCCCAAGCAGTTTTTCAACTGCAAGGAACAAAACTGATTTGCTAACCTGGTTGCCATGGGCGCCATCTTTCCAGTGACGAACAGGACTTATTGTAAATACGACTTTTAGTTCGGGAAAAAGCGATTTCAACTTGTCAAGCTGTTCTTCCCATAAGGAAGCTATGTAGTCAGGAGACAGAAGTTCATGAGTGAATCTGGCAGAAGGGATTTTATGACAGTTCGATACAATCTTTCCCGTTTCACTAAATCTGAAAATCCTTGCGGTTCCAAAAGTGATAAAAATAAATTTTGCTTCTGTCAGGAATTTAAGAGCCTCCGTCGTTTTCCTGTTTATTTTGTCAAGGATCTCATCCGGCTCGGAAGATGAGAAATCTGTATAATGGTCAAAGCTTATCCATGTGTCCTGATATTTAAAAAGGTCGGCAGGATCATATTTTTTATTGCTTGTGATTGTGTTTATTGTGTTACAGACCGATACTGGATTATAAACCGTTCCTGAAGGATTTATCGTGACAGGCATCCGGCCAAGTTCAAACTGGTTCCCGATTGATGTGGCAAAACAAGAACCTATGAACATAACCGGATCTGTGTAGGTTATCTTCTGTGGTGACGGCTCAATGCTGAATGTTGTTCTCAGTTCCATCCTTATAATAAGGGTTTGTCATGCAAGCCTGGAGTTAAGCCAGCCAATAATATAATTGAAGGCCTCATGCCTGTAAAGGTCATTATGAAGCTCGTGGTACCCTCCATCCCATAATTTTAATTCAACCGATTTTGCCCTGGATGCAAACTCGCGGCTCCCTTCGGGTGAGCAGATATGGTCATCTGTTCCATGCATAAGGAGCAATGGTTTTTTCAGGCTGACAGCATTCTTAAGGGTATTTGTTGCTGCCGACATTGCTGAGTGGAACAGGCTTACCGAAATTTTGTCGTGAATGAGCGGATCATTCTTATAAGCATCTACAACCATCTGATCATGTGAAATATGATCCACCACCAGTCCTGAAGGCTGTATCAGTCCAGGAAAAATATTCTTCATTATTCCGGCAAGCTTAACCTTTGATGGATCAGGTTCAAATGACAGTTTGAGCCATGGGGATGTAACAATTGCTCCACTAATTCTGGGATCCTTGCGAATAAGAAAATCGAGTACGATTCCGCCACCCAGACTATGGCCATAAAGGAAAAGAGGTATCCCCGGAAAAGTCTTTCGGCACTCATTAAGCAGGATGTTGATCATCTCATCTGTCTGGGTATAATTCTTTATATGTCCTCTCTTGCCTTCCGACCGTCCATGACCCGGAAGGTCAACACCTGCAAATCCTATCATTGCCTCGTTAAATAAACCTGCCCAATTACTGTATCGCTGAATATGTTCTCCAAGCCCGTGAACAAGTATCACAACTGCACGAAGATTTTCGCCGGGACTTTTAATATACCCCCTGAGAATCAGACCACTACTTAATTTGATATTAAAATCCATATTTTTTTTCTTTAAAAATACAAAAGTTATGCAGATTAAAATAATTCCGGGGTATTAAACTTTTTCTACCGTTTTGCAATTTTTTTAAAATTTAGAATGCCACCCCTTTCTAAGTTATATATATCAGATATTAAATTATTTACAAATAAAGCTTATTTATAATACAAATTGATTTAATGGATATTAAGATATTAAGATTTGTTTATCTTTTGTTTTGTTTATATGTTTGTTCCACAATCAAAAAATAAAGACCATGACAGCTTATGAATTCAACAATAGTCTGATCGAAATGAAAAGCAACCTTCAAAGGTTTGCAATGAGTCTCACTTCAGACAGAGATACTGCCCTGGATCTTGTTCAGGACACTTATCTCAAGGCAATAACTTACAAGGAGAAGTTTGTCGATTACACGAATCTAAAAGCCTGGGTATTTACTATAATGAAAAACACATTCATTAATAATTACAGACGAAATATAAAGGAAAATACGATAATCGACGGAACACAGGATCTCTATTATTTAAATATGCCTCACGATAAAGGTTTCATCTCCCCTGAATCGAAATATGCCCAGGGTGAGATTGATAAAGCGATCGATTCATTGAGTGATGATTTCAGGATACCATTCAGGATGCATTTAGATGGTTTTAAGTATCATGAGATTGCCGATAAACTGGGATTAAAAATAGGAACAATAAAAAGCAGGATATTTTTTACAAGACAGAAACTGATGCTGATCCTTAAGGATTATGAAAGTTAGTGTTTGATGATTATAGAATGGGTTATTAGGTTAGGTTAAAAGGCTGAGGTTCTCAGCCTTTTCTTTTTTTCCTCAGGATGATACCTGTAAACACGAACAGAAGGAACACACCCGACACTATCCAGGCCCAGACGTTTGGGATCTTTGTTTCGGCATACATTTTATACTGTTCTGTCAGGAAATAATCTGAATCAACAGGCCACAACAAAACTCCGGCTGAATCAATATGTCCGTTTGTGCCTGTTAATTTTCCCGGCATAATGGTCCTTACCGTGTAAGGTTTATACGATACCCAGAAACGTTCAGTAGCAATTACTGCAGCTGAATCAGCTTCAGTTTTATATCTTTTTGCATTGGTCTCTCCCATGAATTCTCTTAGCAAAGTTCCCTCTGACCACAGACTGTCAAAATGTTCAATGTCCTTTTCCACTATTCTAACAAATTCATTTTCGCGCTGTTTCAATTCTCCTTTAACAATGTCGCTATTAGTTTTCCCTTCGCTAAGTGAAGTAAATTCACCTATCCATTCTGATACAATGCTTTTCATATACCATCTCTCCAGCTTTTTATCCACACTGTCGCTGAATGCCCTGTATTTTAGACTGTCAGTACCATTTTTCTTCTCTGTATTAAGGTTATCAGGCGCATAAAACCATTGAAGCTCATCCTGATTAAGAAAATCAGAGACCGGGTAGCCGTATTTCATTTTCTTATCAATAATTTCCGTGAAGTTATATTCAGTGTTGAACCATTTAAACTTTTTTCCGAATTCCGCATGCCTTACCACATCCTTATTAGCCCCGCTGTCAGCAGCGTATGCACGGTTGATTTCCTCCACACTTTCAAATAGTTTCTCTGCTCGCTTTACCCAGGTAGTATCACCTTTTTCTGATATTTCCAGAGAATCCCTGATAATCCAGGTACTGTCGAATGGGACCTGCAGATCAGATAGCTCAAATTTGTTTTCAATATTTTTCATTTCTATTTTCCTCGTTACTGATCCGTCGGGATGGACAATATTGGTTACGATTGTTTCCGGTTCATCGCATGAGGATGCAATAACAAGAACCAGAGAAATAATGAGTTTTAATTTCCTGTTTTTCATTTCCTTAAATATCAGGTTTATATTTTCTTTCCTGTTCGAGCTTATTTTCAATATAGTTCTTCAGTTCCGGATCCTCCTCAATTATCCTCAGGAGATCCTTGTATCTTACCTGCAGATCGTTATAAGAATCAAGAAATTTTTCCAGTTGTTTCCCGGATATTTTAATATCCTCTCCCGGGGAAAAACGATTTGACATTTTATAAAGCGTCAGCCTCTTTTCCAGTTCTGATGAAGATATCTGAGCGGTCTCACTCCCAGTTATTACAACCAGTTTGCTGATATTTTTTACCTGCCTGAATATGAATGCCTGCTGATAAACAAACAATGCAACCATGATTACCGCCGCTCCAACAAGGCTCCTTCTTACCCATCCGATATATACCCATCCGAAAAGAGATTCGATGAAATCTGACACCCTGCCGGTATTGCGATTTTCACTCTGTATCCTGATTATAACCTCTTTTTCAAGTTCTTCCGCCCGAACCAGATCAGGTTTGGATTTCCTGAGAATTTCAATCAATTTGTTATACCTGTCATTTTCAGCTGTCATCTTATTAAGTATTTCTGCAAAAGTGATTCAATGTTCTTCCTGGCATAATAAAGGTTTGCTTTAATCTCCGACTTGCTCATTCCAGTCATCTCCGATATTTCACCGGCCGGGATCTCCTCCAGCTCTGAAAGGATAAATACAGTCTTCTGCTTATGGCTTAATTTATTTGTTAAGAGATTTATTATCATTGCATTCTCCTCATTCTCAAGTTCTGTGATCCCATCTTCTGACAAATGATTTGAAATCAGAGCCCAAGACTGATCATCATATCTTCTTTCATTCTGCTGGTTCTGTCTTCTCAATTGATCATAGCATTTGTTCACTGCAATTCTGTACACCCATGTTTTGAAACTTCCGGCTGTCCTGATTTTGGCCATTTTCTGCCAGATTGTCACCAGTGTATCCTGCACAATATCACGTGCAGCATCTTCGTCTCCAAGCATCCTGAAGGCAACCGAAAAAACCATTGGTGAAGTTTTTTCAACAACTTTACTGAAATTATGCAGATCCCCTTTCCTGCACTCCTCTATAAGTTCCTTTTCAACCAAAGTGTATGAACTGTTTAT
>CAZCQC010000436.1:0-10751 GCA_964500155.1 uncultured Rikenellaceae bacterium
GTTATAAATTCAATACGGGTTTTAATCTTAACGGAAGGGTATCAATGACTTCCGTTGATTGGAAAATACGACAGGGTTTGTTTAAGGATTATAAGACTATTCTATTAAGGCAAATGGTAGATCTAACATTTTCAAAACCTATTAAAATTAAAGGCCAGCATTTTCTTGAACCTGGCTTCGGATTTAAACTAAAAAGAGAATATTTTCTGAAACCTGATATTGAAGAAGTTTATAATTCAGGAGGTAACATTATTTATACCAGCTACAGCGATATATTCTATGAAATCGGCTTTACAATCTGTCTCGATTATTACTATCAGTTCCAGAGCAACTTTTATATGGGTTTGCGGGCAGATACCAATGTCATCTGGGCTCTTGGCTTTGAGGGACTTACTGTTTCACCACTATTCGGATTCAGGTTTTAGGAATGTATTATATATGATGTATTATTGGCGTTGTCAAAGTTTAGTATGGGGTGTGAGGTATGGGGTATGAGGTTTGAGGAAAATCAATATCACTCAGTAAAACTCCTCGAGAACTCTTTCGATGGATCAGGGGAGGTTTGTAACTCCGTGGTTAAAAATTAATTAACAAATCAATTACAACTATATGAAAACAAAAACATTCATTATAATAGGTTTTCTTTTCTTTAAAGCTGTATCCATCTATTCCCAGAATTCTGACATATCGAAAAATCAGATCCGTATCGAAACCGGCTACGCCTTTACCGGTTCAGGGGACCTTGACGGCTTTTGTTTTTACAATGAATATCTACGATCGGTCGGAAACCGGTTTAAAATTGCCCCCGGAATCGGAGTTCTCACCTTCTTCTATGACTTCCTTGATAATACATCTGACCACTCTGAACTGTTAATGAATGCAAACTGCATCAGCCTTGACCTTACAGGGTATTATTATCCCGTAAAGAGTGACCATTTTGATATTGAGGCCGGTCTGGGCTTTTATGTCCGCGACTGGCACTGGATTTATGCAACAGGTCCGAATGTATCATACAGTTCAACAGATCTTACTCTGGGTCCGAATTCACATGGCGATTATTTCAAAACAGCACCGGGGTATACTGTTTCGATCGGCACAATCCTCAAGATCAGCAACAGGACCGGCATCAGCATAAGGGGCGTATTTCAGAATGATTCAAACGGGGATAACTCTGTTACAGCAAGAGTGGGGGTAAAGATTATATTATAGTAATATCTATTTAAACACGGAGTTACACAGAGTAGAAACGGAGTTACACGGAGTAAAGAAATGCATTAACCACGGAGTTTCACGGAGTAAAGAAATCCATTAACCATGGAGTTTCACGGAGTTACACTGAGTTTTAAATCCAATAAAGGAAAAAATCGTATTAGATCAGATTATTACTCTCTTAATCCCATCCTTTAAAGACAGGACATTGAAGTTTATAAGAAATCCTATCCTGCAATCAGACAGTTTAAGGTAAGTCATTAACTGGGCAAGATGAACAGGATTAAGAGCTTCCACAGATTTTACCTCGATTATAACCTTTTCTTCAATCAGAAGATCAATTCTGTAACCTAATTCAAGTTTCCTTTCTTCATATACAAGGGGCATAGGTTTCTGCTTAATGACAGAAAGACCTTTTTTATCCAGTTCATAATGAAGGCATTCTTCATAAGCAGACTCCAGTAAACCTGGACCCAGAGTACTATGTACTTTAAAAGCACAATTCAGAATTGAACTAGTTAGTTCCTCATGTAGCAATGTCATATTAATTAATAATTAGCGAGACCTTTTAAAGATAATAAATTTTCTTCAATAAGGTTATGATTGGATTTAAACAGTGTAACTCCATAAAAACTCTGTGCAACTCCGTGGTTAAAAAAGTATTTATCACTATCAGCTGCTATCTCATTCAAAAAAGCATTGAACATATAATATGATTTCGGGTTTATGTTGTTTAATATAATATTATTGTTTCCAATGAGTTATATAATAATACCAGTATGCATGAAGAAATTTATTTATCTGGTCAGTCTGCTTTTCCTTATATTTTCCTGCGACAACGAACCCGCAAAGAACAGACTGCTCGATGCAAAGATCGATGGACAGTATTTCTCTTTCACGGGAAGTGCCGACAAGTATACCGATTATGTCAAAAGCCTCAAAAGTGGTTACGAATACCAGGTTTATAATCACGACAGGCACTCATTCCTTATAGAAGCATATGATAGTACCTTCACAAAAATCATCTTCAGCTTTCCTGAATTTAACGCCCATTATATTGTCGAGCTCACCGGTGGCCAGTCGAAAACCTATGAGGCTGTCGATGGAAGATTCAGAATACTAGGAACCGAAAATGGTAATCTGAGAGGTGACTTCTATTTTAAGGCTAAAAACATTTTAAATCCCTCCGATTCGGTAATCGTCACAGATGGTTACTATGATATCTTCCTTGAAACTAAAGATCGAACTTTTCCCAGGTAATGTATTATGTATTATAGGCGATGTATTATGTATTATTTTGACTAAGGGTTTTTCGGGTTGAAATTAAAATAGAAGTCAGTTCTGAAGCTTCTTTGGTTAAACGGTTTAATTCTTCATTAAATCTTTCGGATAAAAGACTTTTATCATTGATTAGTTCAAGCCACATTAATGATTCATCAGCTTCTTCAATACAAATACTGATCTTAGATATAAAAGCCGCCTTACTTTGTCCCAGTCTGGCAGCTCTGTAGTCTGAACTTACTGATGTAGAACATCTTATTAACTGACCTCTGACATGATTTTTTAAGTAACTCCCAAATAGCGGATTGGTTAAATCAATACAATCATATCCAAATTTTTTTGTTCTTTTAAGCATTTCCTTAGCGTCCATAACAGAAAGATTAATTATATAATACATAATACATATAACATAATACATAATACATACAAAAAAGTCCCCGGAAGAAAATCAGCACACTCCCGGGGACGGGGTCAGGACGACCCGCCGTTTAGCACGGAGAAAGTCAAGCACAAGGATTGTTGCAGCGAGCTGTGCCTGACGGGGTTGAAATCGGAGGCCTTAGCATTCTAATTGTATTCTTTCTCTGTAACATATGATTTTCTTAAATGACAATATTTTATCTTAAGTCCTTCATACCTGATTTCACTTACGATCCTCTTTACAGATCTCTTGCTTATTCCAAGCCTGAATGCTAAATCATCAGGAGAACCGGTACTTTTTAAATCAGCCAGCCTAAGAATCCTGACTTTCAGATTTTCTCTGTTAATCCTGGTCATTTCAAGTAAAATTTCAGTTAGCACACTGACGGTCACACTTTAAATATAGTAAAATTCATCTGAAAAACAAAATATTTTAGTAAAAGATTCCGGAAATATTTAGTAAAATTTTCAAATGAATCAGCATTGGTAATATTTTGCTCTGATTGGTACTTTTTTGCAGGCGTTTTCGGAAAATGAATTTTTTAGAAGGGACAAAAAAGAAGTTTTGGGATGAATCTTTTTTTAAACACGGAGTGACACTGAGTCTAAAAGGAGTTACACAGAGGAAAAACTAACAGTATTATTTTGCCTGACGCCTGATGCCGATGCCCGTGCCAATTTTTACATCCCCCTACCCCCACGCCAAGGCTTGGCAGGCTCTTCGAAGGGGGATTTTAATACCGCGCACCTCGCACCTCGTACCCCGTACCAAAATTAAAACCTGTTCGTTTGCTTTGTAAACATTTCGTAATACCTTCCCTTCTTTTTCATCAGTTCCCCGTGAGTTCCGGTTTCGGTGATCGATCCGTTTTCGAGCACGATTATCCTGTCGGCAATGGTTACATTGGTAAAACGGTGGGTTATAAGAATTGAAGTACGCCCTCTTACAATTTCCCGGAACTTGCTGAAAATCTCATATTCGGTATCGGCATCCAGGGAGCTTGAAGGTTCGTCGAGTATCAGGACCGGAGCCTGCCTGAAAAGAGCTCTGGCAAGGGCTATTTTCTGCCACTCACCCCAACTAAGCTCACGACTGTCGTCAAAAAGTGTCCCGATGACGGTTTCATAACCCCCGGGAAGATTGTTTAACAGATCATCGACACCGGCAGATGAAGCAGCCTCTTTAATCTTCAGGTCTGAATCTTTTGTTTCAATGTTGCCTAATCTTATGTTTTCACCCGCTGTAAGGTTATAAAGCATGAAATCCTGGAAAACGACTGAGAAGAATTTCCTGTATTCGTCAGGGTCCATACTCCTGATATCATTCCCATCCCAATTAACACACCCTGAGTCGGGATCATAAAGCCGGGCGAGCAATCTCACAAGGGTGCTCTTTCCTGCACCGTTCGGTCCGACGAGAGCAACAATTTCCCCTTTTTTGATCCTGAAGGATAAATTGTCGACTGTGGGATGATGATTTCCGGGATATGTGAATGACAGGTTCTCCACGCTTATCTCCGATTGCAGGTCAGCAGGAGCTTTTACAGGAGGTTGGGCAATTACATTTTCCTTAAGGTCGAGGAATTCGAATGTATCACCAATGAACAATCCGTCTTCATAAAGGCTGGCAAGTGAACTGAACAGGTCCTTAATGTATGTCATTCCCTGCCTGAAGGCGAGAAGGAACATTGCCATCTGGCCGAGTGTCAGCTTTCCGCTGATGGTCTGACGTGCAATTATTATCAGAAGAAACAGGATTGCAGATGCCTTAACTGCATCAGAGACAAGTTCAATAAGGGTTCTTTTCCTTAAAATATTGAGTTCTTCTTCTTTCTGCCTGTTAAATGATTTTTTAAAAAGTGAAATGAAATAATCACCAAGTCCGAAAAGTCTGATCTCCCTTGATGGCCTGTCGCCTGTCAGAAGCCAGCTGAAATAAGCCGATTTCCTTGCTTCAGGGGTCCTTTCTCTCTGAAAATTGTACAGGATATCTGCATAATGAAGTCTGAGCCATATACCCGGAATATTGACCGCCAGCAGAAGTAGCGCCAAACCCCAGTGCAGTGTGATCAGCAGTCCCGCCATTAGTATCAGGGATAGTAGTCCGCGGAACATTGAAACAATGTTGTTCAGAATACTGTTGGGCCGCCATGGAGCTTCAGATGTTGCCCTGGAAAGGCAGTCATAATATCCGGGGTGCTCAAAGTTAATAAGATCTAGCCGGGCTGCTTTGGAATGCAGAAGTCCGTACATATATTCTTCAAGCTTCACTGATTGCTTGCTGCGGACATAATTTCCGGAGTCGGTTGAGATCTCATCAAGGAAGTACACAATAACCACTGCTATTATCATCGGAATTATATCTGCAGCTGATCCGGCAGATACTGCATGGGTTATTTCGTCAATAAGAAGTTTTATCAGCCAGAGGAGAACAAGGGGCAGGAAGCTCTGCAGAACAGAGATCACAATATTAACGGTTGCCCAGCCGGGAGCACTGTCCCAGACGAGGTTAAGGGCTTTTCTGAAAAGATGTATTTTTCCTTTCATACAGGTTTCACCCCCTTCCCCCTAAAGGGGGTATTGCCCCCAACCCCTTTTAGGCCCCCCTTTAGGGGGGGTGGGGGGCAAACCTACCCCTGCGGGGAGGTTGGAGGGTAACTCAGGGGTTAAAAAGTTTTTTTACTCTGTAAAATTGCGAAATAATCCTTACCAATAACCTGTTCAGGCTATAATTTGGTTTTTTATTAATATATTTTTCAGGAGATACGGATTTCCCCTCAGGATTTTCGACTTTTACCACTTTCCCTGCTATCTGTTCAATAAGAACAGGCTCATCCTCAGTCAGGCCGCTGTCGCCTCTTGTTACATAATACTTCTGGTGTTTCGTAATATAAGTACTGACAAGCCTGTGAACAACAATACCTGAGTCCCTTTTCCAGGCGATGATCTCTCCCCGGACAGGTTCAGAGCCCGCTGTAAGTGGTTCAATAAAAATTACGGAACCCGACTTTATAGACGGATACATGCTGATGCCTTCTGCTTTGACCCTGATGGTCTTTCCTTCAGCAAGCAGAGTGAATCCGATATCTTTTAATATTGTATATGACAGGTGTTCTTTACTCATTCCTGAGAATATATTCGATTATGCTCCTGTCGGGCCTGAAAGAGAGAGTCGACACGGGGATCTTTGAACACATCATGGAAACAGATCCAAGGAAGCGGGCAATCATATCAGGGCTGTAATTGTGCTGAATGCAGTTTGAAACAACCATACTTACTGCTGATGCCTCCCTGACAGGCACCATGACGTTTTCGTCGCCATGCCCGATCAGGAAGATCCTGTCAATCGGAGCATTGCGGGGGACGTCATTTTTATATACAGGAGTATTGAACATCCTGAAAACACCCTCATCATTTCTGATAATAAGCCTGTCGTCGTGAATGACCTGTGCGCCTATATTATCCCACAGCAATGCCATGGTGGTCTTGCCTCTGCCTGATACACCACTGAACAGATATCCGCGGCCATTGTAATAAACGCCTGATGCGTGGATCATTATATCGGTATTTATTGCAGTAAGGTAATAAAGGATCAGACCATCAAGCGGATATTCCATCGGGTCAGTTTCCCATCCTGCATTTTCAATATAAAGATCCCATTCCCTGAGTGCCAGCGAAAATTTAAGGGTAGCCTTCTTCGAGGGAGAATCAGGGAAGTTTGTAATTATAAGCAAGTCACCGTTCTGTTTGTAAACACTCCAGAAATTATCGTTCCTGGTAATTTTATAACCGTTTATTTCGACAACATACGGAGCAACAAATAATCTCTCAGCATTCTCCCCCGGTCGGAGACTTCCATGATGCACCCTGATCAGGACATCATATTCCTGGTTATGAACAATATTATTCCTGAACTTCGGGGATGGTACCAGCTCAGGCCCGTCTTCTGCAGACTCGAGCCTTATATTGTAGCCGGCTATGTTCAGATTATAGTTTCTCATTCTGATCTCTGGTTGTTTCTGCATGTAATAAAAACCCAGGCTGCTTCCCCTATAACTAACAGTATTTTGCAATCTTCAGAGTAAATTAATTTAACAAAGAAGCCACTCTGAAGAATAACGGTTAATTTCCGATAATATTATATTAAATATTGATGATGAGATAATTACTCATATCATTGATGAATGAAAAGAGATCTTTCTCTGCTGAGTCATGGTCAATGTCATATTCTTCAGTGAGTTTATTGATGATCCCTTCAACATTTCGTTTCCCGTCAATCAGCTCCCAGATAAATGCACCTGATTCGTTCAGGGTATAAACACTGTTCATATCAGCTATGTTATTTGCCACTGGGACAAGGACATATTCACTTCCCGTTTTTCTCGTTACGATGTTTGGAGAATGCTTATAAACTGATTTATGGGATATCACCTGATTTCATTTTAACAGGTAAATGTATTAAAATAAATGGTTCATTTTCTTACCTTCGCAAAAACCAGAAATTATGAGCAGGAAGGGTAAGGGTAAGGGGAAGGAGAAGGAGAAATACAATCAGGGATCCGGTGAGAGGATTTATATTACAGGTACAGTCGACATGACCCGGATGGGTTATGGTTTTATATCCTCTGACGATATGGAGGATGATGTTTTTGTCTCTGCGAGAAATCTTAATACGGCTTTACATGGCGATAAGGTAAAGGTGTGGCTCTATGCCAGGAGAAAAGGGGCAAGACCCGAGGGTGAAGTCGTTGAGATAATTGAACGGTGGAGGACCACATTTGTCGGTACAGTTGAGATAATGCCCAATTTCGCATTCCTTATGCCCGATAATAAAAATATGCCTTTTGATCTCTATATTCCGACTTCGAAGCTTAATGGGGCAAAACAGGGACAAAAGGCTGTTGCCCGTGTCACAGAATGGAATCCAAGGTCAAAAAACCCGGTCGCTGAAATTATAAACGTACTTGGTGATCCCGGTTTGCATTCGACTGAAATGCATGCCATCCTTGCAGAATTTGAACTGCCTTACCAGTTTACGGAGGAAGTTGAAAATGATGCTGATAAGATCCGGAGCGTGATTACCGAAGCCGACATTAAGGAGAGAAGGGATTTCCGGAAAGTTCCCACATTCACAGTCGATCCTGCTGATGCCCGTGATTTTGACGATGCCCTGTCGATGCAACGGCTTGAAAACGGCAACTGGGAAGTAGGTATACATATTGCCGATGTGACCCATTATGTAAAACCGGGCTCTCTTACAGAAGAAGAAGCAAAGCAGCGGGCAACTTCAGTATACCTGGTCGACAGGGTTGTACCTATGCTTCCTGAAAGGCTTTCAAATAATATTTGTTCACTTAATCCCTCAGAGGATAAGCTTACTTATTCGGCTGTTTTTGAACTTAATGACAACTCGGAGGTTCTGAATGAATGGTTTGGAAGGACAATAATAAATTCCGACAAGAGATTTTCATATAGCGAAGCACAGTATGTCATTGATACCGGTGATGGGGAGATGAAGGATCAGATCCTGGTACTGCACAGGCTTGCACAGCAGCTGAGGACAAAAAGATTTGCCTTCGGTGCTTTCTCCTTTGAAAGAGTTGAGGTCCAGTTCGATCTTGATGATGAAGGGAAACCTCTTGGCGTAAGGTTTCGCGACATGGGGACTGCAAACCAGCTTATAGAGGAGTTTATGCTCCTTGCCAACAGGAAGGTTGCGGAATATGTAGGGAAACAGCTCAGGGGAAAGACTTTTGTTTACAGGATCCATGACAAACCCGATCCCGAAAAAATCAGCAACTTCAGGCAGTTTATTACGCGTTTCGGCTACAAGCTTACTGCTGACGAAAACAATCTTCCAAAAGCAATGAACAGGCTGATGAAAGAAGTTGCCGGCAGGAGCGAGCAGAATATTATTGAGACAATAGCTCTGCGTGCCATGGCTAAAGCAGTCTATTCTACCGACAATATTGGGCATTACGGACTTGCCTTTAAACATTATACACATTTCACCTCTCCCATCAGACGTTATCCCGATATGATGGTCCACAGGCTTCTGACGGCTTATCTTAACAAGGAAAACCCTGGCAGCAAGGAGAAATATGAAAAATTGTGTGATCATTCGTCGAAGATGGAACGACTTGCTAATGAAGCCGAAAGAGCTTCGGTCAAGTACAAACAGGTGGAATTCATGAGCGACAAGATAGGTCATGTTTTCGATGGCGTTATATCAGGTGTTACTGAATGGGGGATCTATGTGGAGATCATCGAAAATCAGTGCGAAGGAATGGTGAGTGTAAGGGATCTTGCCGATGATTTCTATGAGTACGATGAGGAAAATTACTGTATCAGGGGACGATCGACAGGCAAGCTTTATACGTTGGGAGACAGGGTTAAAGTTGAGGTTTTGAAAGCTGATATGCAGAAGAAACAGCTCGATTTCAGGTTTGCGTGAGATAAGAAAAAAATAACCACGAAGTTACCCGGAGTTATTCGGAGTTTCACGGAGATAAGAACAGTGTGACTCAGTGAAAACTCTGTGCGACTCCGTGGTTAAAAAAAGTATCTATTTTCCTTTCTGATCTCCCTCAATGATTTTCAGCAATTCTTCTGCAGCGGATTCCTGCGGGATATTCTTCAGGACCTGGTTCATTCCCCTGTATATATGAACCTTTCCGTTTGCTGCACCGACATATCCGTAATCAGCATCTGCCATCTCCCCGGGGCCATTGACAATACATCCCATAACGGCAATCTTCAACCCTTTAAGATGACCTGTTACTGCTTTAACTTTCTTTACTGCTTCCTGCAGGTCAAATTTGGTACGTCCGCAGGTGGGGCACGACAGATATGTAACCCTGGTTATTCTTGCTCCTGTTGCCTGAAGGATTGAAAATGAGAGTTCCTTCAGCTTATCACCCTGTACCCTGCCACTGTTCGAGATGCAAATTGCATCAGCCTGTTTAGTTACAAAATATTTCCCAACCAATGAAGCTGAATCAATAGCGAGCTTTTCGGGATCATCCTCATCAAAGACTGCATTAAGGATGATTTTCTCATAATGATAATTCTTAATTATTGGTTGTGAGCCATTTACAGATGTAATTACATTGTAATTACATGGATCTCCGCTTTCATTTCTGAAAATGCCATTGTCATTAAATATGACCTCAGGTTTATAGGGCTTCCCATGTGTCTTGAAACTGAGAGGTTCAGCCGGGGATGTGACACGTCCGCCAGAACCCGCAAGAAAATGCAATATCTCCTTTGCAACAGGAATTTCATTCTCGGGTGCTTCGGACAATGAAACTCTGATTGTATCACCTAACCCTTCCGAAAGAAGTGCCCCGATACCTGCAGCTGACCTGATCCTTCCATCCTCACCTTCACCGGCTTCAGTAACACCAAGATGGAGAGGATATGCGAATCCTTCACCTGTCATCATTTCTGTCAGCCGTCTTGTTGCCCTGATCATGACTCCTGTGTCGGAAGACTTCATTGACAGAACCAGCCTGTGGAAATTCTCAGCCCTGAAGATCCTTATAAATTCCATCGCTGATAAAGCCATGCCTTCCGGGGTATTGCCATACCGTGACATTATCCTGTCGGACAGTGAGCCATGGTTGACACCAATCCTGACAGCAGTTTTATTTTCATGACAGATGTTTATCAGCGGAAGAAGTCTTGAATGTATCCTTTCAATCTCCTGATCATATTCTCTTTCTGAAAACCCGACTTTTTGGAATGATGCCCTTTTGTCAGCGTAATTGCCGGGATTGATCCTCACCTTTTCCACTATCCTGGCAGCAAGCTCAGCGACGGAAGGGTTAAAATGTATATCT
>CAZCQC010000437.1:0-10539 GCA_964500155.1 uncultured Rikenellaceae bacterium
CCCCCTGCCCCCCAAAGGGGGGTTAAATACAGTAATTTACTTGAAAACCAGTTTTAGGCCCCCCTCCGGGGGGTTGGGGGGTTCAGCCTATAAATAAAATCTCCAAGGATAACTTTTCCATGGTTCTCCAGCATAATTTATCCCGATCCTTGGACTCGTTTTATAAACAGGAGCTGTGCCATGATCTTCTATCCATATCCTGGGGGAAGTTATGATATCCTCCCCGTAAAATGTTTTGTCAACTCCAATGAGTTTTGAAACTCGTCCGGGTCCGGTGCAGCCCTTCAGCCCTCTTATCAGGACAGCCTGTGGATCATTTTCCATGCCCGTCACAATGTTAAGCATCCAGTACATTCCATATACAAAATACACATAGAGTCTTCCCCCCTGATGGAACATGATCTCAGTCCTGGGAGTGCGCCCCTTGGAAGCATGGCAGGCTCTGTCGTCAGATCCACGGTAAGCTTCTGTTTCGGAAATGATGAACTTCCTGATCAGATCCTTGTCTGACTTTACTGCCAGAATCTTGCCCAACAATCCTGGGGCGACTTCAAGTACATCACGGGTAAAAAAACTCCTCTCCGGTCTTACGATTCCAGGCAATGTATTAATAGGGTGTTTTTCCATCATACTTATCCCATTTCCTGAAAACCTCATTTGCTTCATGATCATCAATATGAATGAAGGTCACCTGCCGTATTGAGGGATCGAGTGAAATCTCATTATATATGAATTCGTCATCAAATCCTGATGCAGCAGCATCATCGCGTCCGGAAGCATATATTACCCGCTTTATTCCGGACCAGTAAATTGCTCCCAGGCACATCGGACAGGGCTCGCATGAAGTATAAATGACACAGCCCTCGAGGTCATGAGTCTTAAGTAAACGGGCAGCCTCTCTGATAGCAAGGATTTCGGCATGGGCAGTAGGATCGGTGTTCAGTACAACCCTGTTATTTGATCCGGCTATTTTTCTTCCTTCTTTCGAAATAACTGCACCAAAAGGACCCCCTCCGCTGTTGATTCCGGAGGAGGCAATCTCAATTGCTTCCCGAAGGAATTTCTTGTCATCAGACATCTTTCGTAAATTTTTCTTGTTTTCCTGATAATACTCCAGGTAAAAATAACCTTAGTTTTGATTATCAAATAGAAAATCTGTCCAATATTCTTTTTTTTTAGGAAATATGTTGTATTTTTGCAGTCCCAAAATAAGGGGTTTTACATTAAATTCAAGTGATATTTATAAAAACAGATTAAAAGTGAACACCTTAAGTTACAAAACAATTTCAGCAAACAAAGAGACCGTTAACAAGGAGTGGGTGATAATTGATGCAGAAGGAGCTGTTCTGGGCCGTCTTGCAACTGCGGTGGCATCAACTCTGAGAGGAAAGCATAAAACTAATTTTACTCCTCATGTTGATTGTGGTGACAATGTAATAGTCATCAATGCCGAGAAAGTCTCCCTTTCAGGGAAAAAATGGTCCGATAAGGATTATGTGCGCCATACAGGTTACCCCGGGGGCCAGAGATTCACAACCGCCCAGGAGATGCTGAAAAAGAATCCCATAAGTCTTGTTGAAGAGGCTGTGAAAGGGATGCTTCCAAAAAGCAGGCTCGGAAAGGCTATCTATATGAACATGCATGTCTATGCAGGTCCTTCGCATCCTCATGAAGCCCAGAAACCAAAGAAATTAGAATTATAATACATTAAGGAACAGATATGGAGCCAGTAAATGCCCTTGGAAGAAGAAAAGCAGCCGTTGCCAGAGTGTTATTAAGTGATGGCAAAGGAAAAATTACAGTAAATAACAGGGATTATAAAGAGTATTTCGGAGCTGAAACACTGCAGTATGTCGTTACACAACCTCTTGTCGCACTGAATTCCGTTGACAAATATGACATTAACGTAAATCTTGATGGCGGTGGAGTTAAAGGACAGGCTGAAGCTCTTCGTCTTGGGATCACCAGGGCGCTTATTCAGATAGATGCTGAAAACAAGTCAAAGCTCAAGGCAGAAGGTTTTGTTACACGCGATCCCCGCGAGGTTGAAAGAAAAAAGCCTGGTCAGCCGAAAGCACGAAAGAGATTCCAGTTCAGCAAACGCTAGTATTTTACGGATCAACCCTTATAGATGCAGGTTTAGTATCTAAATTACAGAGACTTCCGCCAGTTGACGGGACTACCCTGTGATTGATTTGACAGAATGTAAACTTAAAAAACTCAAAAAATGCCAAGAACAAATTTCCAGGAACTGCTTGACGCAGGTGTACACTTCGGACACTTAAAGAGAAAATGGAATCCAGCCATGGCTCCTTATATTTTCATGGAGCGTAATGGGATTCATATTATTGACCTTGAAAAGACAGTCGTTAAGCTTGATGAAGCAGCTTCGGCCATGAAACAAATTTCAAGATCGGGTAAAAAGATACTATTCGTTGCCACTAAAAAACAGGCAAAAGAGATTGTTTCCGAAAAGGTCAAAGCGGTTAATATGCCATATGTTACAGAGCGCTGGCCGGGTGGTATGCTTACAAACTTCCCGACAATCCGCAAAGCTGTAAAAAAGATGGGATCAATCGACAAGATGGCTACCGATGGTACATTTACAAACCTTTCAAAACGTGAAAGACTGCAGGTAACCCGTCAGAGAGCCAAACTGGAAAAAACACTTGGAAGCATTGTAGATCTTACCCGTCTTCCATCTGCCCTTTTCGTGGTCGATGTTTGCAAGGAACATATTGCAGTAAGAGAAGCAAAACGACTTGGCATTCCAGTTTTTGCAATGGTTGACACAAATTCTGATCCTTCCGACATAGAATTCCCGATACCGGCTAATGACGATGCATCAAAATCCATTTCACTGATTGTAGGCATACTGTGCCAGGCAATCGATGAAGGCCTTAATGAAAGGAAGCTGGAAAAGGACAAGGAACCGGCACAGAAAGATAAGAAATTCATGAGAAAAGAGCTCGAAACAAAAGATCTTCCTGATTCAGTGATAGAGGCAATAGTTGAAGAGGAAGAAGAAGTCGAAGTTGAGGATGAGGTTACAACTGAAGAGATTGAAGAGGATGAGGAAGTTGTTGCTGAAGCTGATGAGACTGAAGAAGAATAGAAGATCGAACTGAAACTAAATAAAAGGAATTACAACAATGGCTACAATAAGTTCTGCAGATGTTGCCAGGCTGAGGAAAGTGACCATGGCCGGGATGATGGACTGTAAAAAAGCCCTTGAAGAATCAAACGGTGATTTTGACAAGGCTATTGAGATAATAAGGAAAAAAGGGCAGGCTGTTGCAAATAAAAGAGCCGACAGGGATGCCACAGAAGGTGTTGTATTATCAAAAGTCAATGTAAACGGCAAAACCGGTGCAATGATAGTCCTTAACAGTGAGACTGATTTCGTTGCAAAAAATGCTGAATTCATTACTCTTGCGACTAAAATCCTTGATCTCGCCCTTGCAAAAACCCCTTCAAGTCTTGATGAGCTTAAGGCTCTTCCGATGGAGAATGCAAAAGTCGGTGACAAAGTAACTGAATTTGTAGGGATAATCGGCGAAAAGATGGAACTGGCATATTATGAAATGATCGAGGCAGCTCATGTACAGGCTTATATCCATCCGGGAAACAGGCTTGCCACTCTTGTCGGATTTTCGAAAGCAGGACTTGATATCCAGGTTTACAAGGACATTGCGATGCAGGTAGCTGCAATGAATCCCGTTGCAGTTGATAAGGATGATGTACCCGCTAAAGTGATTGCTCAGGAAATAGAGATCGGCAAGGAACAGGCAAGACGCGACGGGAAACCCGAGGAGATGCTTGAAAAGATTGCACAGGGAAAACTTGCCAAGTTCTATAAAGAAAGCACATTGCTTAACCAGGAATATGTTAAGGATAACAAGATGACCATCAGACAATACCTTCAGTCGGTTGATAAACAACTGACAGTTACAGCTTTCAAAAGGTATTCTCTGAGTCTGTAAGCAAAAGTTCATATTTCAATAATAAGGTGGCGCCCGATGGCGCCATTTTTTTTATTATATTCGTCATTCTGTCAGGATTCAAAAATCTGGTGGACCTGTAAATAAAAGCACGAAATCGTTTTTCCATGAAATACTCCAGAATCTTACTTAAGCTCAGCGGCGAGTCGCTGGCAGGTGAAGAGAACCAGGGAATAAACAACCGGGTTCTCGAAGAATATGCTATACAGGTTGCAGAAATAGCTGAAAAAGGATGCGAAGTTGCAATTGTTATAGGAGGAGGCAATATTTTCCGCGGCCTGAGCGGGTCCGAATCGGGTTTCGACCGGGTTAAGGGCGACCAGATGGGAATGCTGGCAACGGTAATAAACAGCCTTGCACTTGAAAGCGCTATTATAAAGTCAGGCGGAAAGGCTAAGGTTTTCACAGCTATCCGGATGGAACCTGTCGGAGAACTTTATAACAGGGACAAGGTGATCAATGAACTGAAAAACGGAACGGTCTGCATCCTTTCCGGTGGTACAGGGAATCCTTTCTTTACTACCGATACAGCCTCTGCGCTAAGAGCCGTTGAGATCGGGGCACAGGTACTGCTCAAAGGTACCAGGGTTGATGGCGTTTATACAGCAGATCCTGAAAAAGACCGGGATGCCCGAAAATATGACAATATTTCATTTGAAGAGGTAATTGAAAAAAGACTTAAAATTATGGACTCAACTGCTTTTACAATGTGCCGGGAGAACAATATGCCTATTATCGTCTTCGATATGAACATGACCGGAAACCTTCTGAAGATTGTAAAGGGATCCGAAATCGGAACACTTATTTGTAACTAAAAGCAATATTGGTTTTATCTATTTTACTATTTTTGATAGTCAACCAAGTCTAACCTAACCGCTGAAATATGAACGAAGAAGTTGAACTGATAATTGAAGAAGCAACTGACAGGATGCAAAAGGCTCTGGAACATCTTGAGCATGAATTAGCTCATCTAAGGGCCGGAAGAGCAACCCCTGTTCTTCTCGATGGTATCACTGTTGATTACTACGGAGTTAACTCACCCCTAAGCCAGGTTTCAAACATTAATACTCCCGATCCGAAAACGATTCTTATCCAGGCATGGGAAAAAAATATGCTCGGGCCTATCGAAAAAGCTATTCTGGCTGCCAATATCGGACTTACCCCTGTTAACAATGGTGAAGTTATCAGGATCAATATCCCTCCCCTGACTGAAGAGAGGAGACACCAGCTTGTAAAACAGGTCAGAAATGAGGGAGAGACTGCAAAAATAAGCCTGCGTAACGTCCGAAAATGGGCTAATGATGAATTAAAAAGAATGCTGAAAGACGGCCTTCCTGAAGATATTGAAAAGAGTGCTACTGAAAATGTCCAGGATATGACGCACGACTATACGACAAAGATCGATAAGGTCATGGCCGTGAAGGAAAAGGATGTGATGACTGTATGACCTCACCCTAAATCCCTCTCCTGAAGGAGAAGGACTTAATAAGATGCTGATAATAAACCCCTTCTCTTTCAGGAGAAGGGGTTGGGGATGAGGTTTTATCTCACAGGTACTAGTTTTAATGTATATTTAGCAGCCGCTTTGACAGCCTCATCCGAAAAAGCATCCTTATAGAATCCTCCATTCAGATATGTTTTAGTCTGCGACAGATAAAACTCACTTGAGGGAATTCCGGAAGCACCAGTTGGAATAACAGTGTATGATTCATCCCAGTCGGCAGTGTTGAAAATGTGTCTTTCAGAAGCACCATCATTTACAATAAATCCTTCCTTATAAGTATAGGGACAAACTGTATGATTGCTGCCTCCCACACCAACTTTATCAGAACTTAATTTAAAAATACGGTCAATTATTTTAACTGAAGCCAGTGGATGATCGAGCGAGATCTTATGAATTGCTCCCCATGTCCATTTGCTTACCTCAGTACCATAAGTTTCAGAAAGTGATTTAATACCATCCTTAAAACTTATCATTAATATATCATCCAGAGTTTCAGTCGTGGAAGTGGTTATATCATCGACCCACGGGTCAGAACCTTTTTCAAGAATACGATATATATAATAATCTTTCATTGAGCCCGGTAGCTGAACGAACAATTCTTCCAGTTCATCTCCCAGGAGATTCTTTGCCAGGTTTATTGCAAGGAACTCAAAGACAGCAGGAGCCGTCTTATCCTTGTCCATATTAAAATCCCACTCCTCCAGAGACGAAAAAGCGGCAGATTCCGTCGGATTCATTTCAGCCTGGCGCTCTTTCAGCTTCAGGATCAAAGGTGTAAGCAGCCTTGCATAATCCGAATTCTGATCTGTTATCATTCTTTTAAAATCATCAATTCCGAGAATTTCTTTTTCCTCCAGCATCTTTCTTATCCTGCTAATTCTGTAAGGTACGTAGAATCTGAAGGAGATATAATATGGGTATTCGTTGCTTACCGTTTTATTATTAGCCGAAGAAACATATCCGTTTTCAGGATTATAGCTTGATGGAAGCTGATCAAATGGAACATAACCCTTCCAGTCGAATTCGCTGGTATCGCCTTGTCTGATTGTAGAACCATAACCTTTTCTTACAGGAACTCCTCCACCGGTGTTCAACCCTATGTTTCCATCCACATCGGCATATGCAAAATTCTGACTTATTGAATTAAAACCTTTTAAAGCCGATCTGAAATCTTCCCAGTTCCCGGCCCTGTTAATCATATAGACTGCTTTTACTTCGTTGCTCATATCATAGCCCGACCATCTCATGCTGAGTACGGCATCATTAATGTCCCTGAAGCCTGAAATTACTGCGCCTCTGTGAGTGAATTTAATATATGAGGTGTCGGATTCTCCTCCCTTTATCCTGATAATTTCCTTTCTCACCTTCATATCTCTCCATTCTCCGTCAAAATAATATTGATCATTATTATCCGGGTTTATCTTCTCAGAAAAGAGATCAACATCGTCTACCATAAGGTTTGTCATGCCCCAGGCAATTCTTTCATTATGACCTGCTACAATTACTGGTTCACCAGGTACTGCTACTCCTGTTACATTAAGCTTGCCAGGGATAACCTGATGCATCTGAAACCATATCCCGGGAGCAGAGAGTGCGAGGTGCATATCGTTCGAAAGAATGGGTTTTCGTGTTTCACTCTTTTTTCCACTGACAGCCCAGTTATTACTTCCCGAAAATGAGGCAATCCCCAGCGATTTAAGCTTATCCATGGATGAAATAAATGCCAGGGCTTCCTTCAATTTGTCATCAGGGAGCCGGAAGTCTGGAAATACCGAAGTCGAGTCTGCCTGCCAGTCAGGAATAAGCTCTCCAGCTTTTTCATGTCCAAGTTTTTTTATCAGCCTATAGTTAAAAATATCGGCTGACAGATTTCCTCCGGCCAGATCCCAGCCCAGATAGCCAATAATATTGGCAACATCTTCTCTCTCCCACGGATCGGGTTTATATCCCAGTATCCTGAATTCCGGAGGTAGCCTTTTCCCGGCATTACCTATATAAGCATTTACACCATCAGTGAAAGAACCAATGCTTTCGAGGATTGTGGCATCTGAACTGTCTATCACCATTTTTGATTTTTCAGGGATCCCCAGACTTCTCAGAAACAGATCTGTCTGAACATAGTCAGCCCCGAATATCTCCGACAACCGCCCGGAAGTAGCCCGTCTGATAAGATCCATCTGCCATAATCTCTCCTGAGACATAATATAGCCGACTGCAAAATACAGATCATTTTCATTTTCTGCATATATATGGGGCATCCCCCTTTCATCACGGAAAACTGTCACAGGGGATAATAGTCCTTTTACCTTTAACTCGCCTTTGTATTGAGGCAACGCTCCGCGCTTTATTCCTGTAATCAGGATTGTTCCGGCGATCACGGCAATAATTATCAGACCTGACAAAGAGAGCAAAATAATTCTGAGTGCTTTCATGATGATAAAATATTTTTATTTATTACAATTTACGAATTCCCTGAATATTTCAAAATCTGACACCTGTCATTCCTGATGTGCAGTTCCTGCAGATATCTATTTTATTCCTTCCTGTCAGGATTTTTTTCCTGAAGTCGTTATACTTACTTCCATTCCAGATCGATCTGAAGGATTCATTTTTCAGATCGCCCATCACAAAGTCTGCATCCTTGTCAAAACAGCAGGGAATAATTTTCCCATCCCAGGTTACAACAGGATTCAGCCAAAGCCTCAGACATCTTGATGGCATTGAATTTCTGATAGCATACTTACCGCCTGCATTTTTATATCGTATGTACCGTTTATCGGATGGCATCCATTCCCCGGCATCCTGGCTATTTATAACCTGCATAGATTTCAGCTTCAGATCAGCCTTTACCTCTTTTGCTAATCGTTCAGCATCAGCTATCTGATGTTCATTATACCTGCTAACAAGAAACTGCAATTCCAGTTTTACTGATGAATTAAGTCTGTCGCGTGCACATGCCACGTTCTTTATCCCTTTAATCACCTTGCCGAGATCACCGTTCCTCCTGTATTCGCTGTAAACCTGTTGATCCATCCCGTCGAGGGAAACAACAAGCTTGCTAAGTCCCGATACAGCCAGCTTTTCAGAATTCTCTTCAGTAAGGAAGTGACCATTAGTGGAAACAACCGTTCTAATTTTTCCCGACAGGCAGATGAACGAAAAAAAACCGGGATGCATCATAGGTTCACCCTGGAAATACAGATTAACATTATAAAGGTATGGCCGGAGTTCGGAAATGACCTTTACATACAACCCTATATCCATAAATCCCCGCTCTCTTTTCATCCGGCCTGAGCCTGAAGCGCATTCGGGACATTTGAGATTACAGTTATTTGTAAGTTCAAAAGATACAGAGGCAGGCATACGGGAGATTACCGGTATACCGGTTAATGAGCTCATCAGGAATGAAGATCCTGTCACAAGAGCATTCACGGGTTTAACAAATATGCCTGCCATCCGTTATTCATTAATAATGCAGTAAGATAGAAAAAATTCTCCCGATCAAATAGGGTAAAGATGCATACATCTGGTCATATGGCTGAAAAGAGAACAATCCGGAATTGTAAAAGATTAAAATAAATGTTAACTTAATGATTTTATGCCATGAAAACAATCAGAATTATTTCGCTTGCCACTGTGCTATTATTGTCAGCTTTCACAGTCCAGACAATTTATGCAGGTGCTTCTTTGGAGAGGAAGAAAAATGACCAGCAGACACTGCTTACCTTCAGGGGTAAAGTAGTTGATGCCGAGAATGGCAATCCTCTTGTATTTGCTTCAGTCGCTGTAAAGGAGACAAATGTTGCCACCGTTACAAATATTGATGGCGAATTTCTTATCAAGATCGCCGAAACCCAGACATCTAAAAACCTGGAGGTGACCTATCTTGGATTTAAGAACAAGGTGGTTCCAATTACTGACCTCAGAGTGGACGGTTACCAGAATGTGATATCGATGACGTCAGCTCCGATCCCGATAAGGGAAATAATAGTCAAGCCGATCGATCCCGATGCAATTGTCCGGAACGCAATAAGCAGGATAGGCAAAAACTTCGTTGATGAACCCAACCTGATGACCGCATTTTACAGGGAAACAATCCGTAAAAACAGAACATATGTCTCCATCGGCGAGGCTGTTGTTGAAATCTTCAAAGCACCTTATAACAGCGATATTCGCTTCGACGGTGCCAGGATCTATAAAGGAAGAAAAGGATCGGACGTTGAAAAAATGGATACCGTTCTTTTCAAACTCCAGGGCGGCCCGGTAACAGTTCTGCAGCTCGATATTGCAAAAAACACCCAGGACATACTGACAGTTGATGCCATGAAGTACTATGATTACTCGCTTGTCTCAGTAATTGAAATAGGCAATAAACCTCATTATGTAATAACTTTCAAGCAAAAGCCATCCGTAGATGAGCCCTTGTTCATGGGGAACCTGTATATTGAAACCGAATCATATGCCCTTACCGAAGCTGAGTTTGGGTTCAATCTTGAAGACAAGGAAGCTGTTTCATCAATATTTATAAAGAAAAAACCGCTTGGGATGGAAGTGACTCCGGAAGTTGCGACATACAGGGTACAATATCGTGAACAGGATGGAAAGTGGTATTTCGCTTACTCAAGGGCGGAGGTGAAATTTAAAGTAAACTGGAAGAGAAAGCTTTTCAATACTTACTACACAACTATGTCGGAAATGGCAATCACTGACCGGACAAACGAAGAAGTGATTAAATTTGCAGGGAAGGAGAAACTCAGATATAGCGATGTCTTTTCCGAACAGGTGGAAGCATTTACCGATCCTGAATTCTGGGGTGAATATAACGTAATCGAACCTGACCAGAGTATCGAATCGGCAATCAGACGGCTCAGCAGAAAGCTGAAGTTCAGTGACAGGAAAGACGAATAGTATAATAAGTAATGATCAGGGATTCAGAAGTAATAGGGAGGATCAGACAAGGTGATGAAGGAGAGTTCGAGTCACTTTTCAGATCCTCCTATGTTTCCCTGGTAAGATATGCAAAGACACTGATAA
>CAZCQC010000438.1:0-8306 GCA_964500155.1 uncultured Rikenellaceae bacterium
TAACGAGATGCATGATGAGGAAAGTGATATTATTACTGTGAAGCGAGTCTCAAAGACTTACTCACCGTGGAGCTCAAAGCTTTACAGTATGAGAAATTTAAGATAAATAACCACAACCCCGCCGGCTGGCGGGGATTTAAAGGGGAATCAACCCCCCAACCCCCCAAATGGGGGGCTTTACAGTGTTGAAGGTTTTTAATGTCCCCCACCAGCTTGTGGGGATTTAGTCGGGGAAAAAGTGATTGGCCGGAAATGAATAGATTTTTATAGAAGACCTTATATGAAAAATTTCAAGTTTTTAATCAAAGGCAGGAAGTACGAAGTAAGCATTCTTTCACTCGATGGAAATGTTGCCAGGCTGAAAGTGAATGATGAGGATTATATGGTTGAAATAGAGAGAAACGTAAAACCAAACAAAACACCTATTGTTGTAAGGTCATCAGTAAAGGAGCCACACAAGGAAATCGAGAAAAGAACAGGAGGTCCAAAAACAGAGATAAAATCACCTTTGCCCGGGATTATAATTAAGCTTTTTGTAAAACCAGGGGAGAGTGTTGCGAAGAATCAAAAAATCTTTAGTCTTGAAGCCATGAAAATGGAAAACGAGATCAAAGCTGAAAGGGATGGAGTAATTGCAGGTATAAGAGTAACTGAAGGCCAATCTGTTCTGCAGGATGAAGTAATAATGGAAATGGATTAACAGTCATTTATTAGAAACAAACTTTTTAGTAATATGAATAACAGCTCAGCGGCATCCGGTAATTCCGGTCCAAAAGTCAGGTCCGACTGTGAATTAACCCTTGAACTGAGAAGCGGGGGCGGAATTGTTATTGACCTGAAATCAAAGGTTAAAGTGCTGTATGGAGAATCAATTAAAAAGCTCTGTCTCGAAATTCTGAATTATTTCGGTATCAGTGATGCATTTCTCAGGATTGATGATTCCGGTGCGTTGCCTTTCGTTATATCAGCCCGTCTTGAATCAGCGATAAGAAAAATAACAGAAAAGGATATTGAGTTTCTTCCTGAATTGCTCGAAGAGAACAAATACTCAACCACGTCCGACCGGTTCCGTTTTTCAAGGCTCTATATTCCCGGAAACACACCCAGCATGATGATAAATGCCGGACTCCATTCTGCCGATGGTATAATCCTTGACCTTGAAGACTCCGTTAGTCCTGATAAAAAGGATGAAGCCCGGATCCTCGTAAGGAATGTACTGAGACAGTTGAATTTCAATGGTGCGGAACGGATGGTCAGGATAAACCAGGGTGAGAGAGGTATGAAGGATCTTGAGTTCGTAGTTCCACACTATGTAAATCTAATTCTGATCCCGAAATGTGAAGATCCTTTAACTGTAAGGAATATCGAAAGCAGGATTTCTGAAATTAAAACTTTAGCCGGAGTAAAAAATCCTGTTTACCTGATGCCTCTTATCGAGACAGCCCTCGGCGTTGAAATGTCATTCGAAATTGCCAGGTCGGCTGCGAGCGTTGTGGCAATTGCAGTTGGGTTGGAAGATCTTACAGCCGATATGGGAGTAACAAGGACCAGTGAAGGAAAAGAGACTCTTTATGCCAGAACCCGCATTATAAATGCTGCCAAGGCTGCAGGTATTCAACCGATAGATTCCGTATTTTCTGATATTGGTGATATGGAGGCTCTCCATCAGAATGTTTTATCTGCCAAAGCCCTTGGATTTGAAGGAATGGGATGCATTCATCCCAGGCAGATTCCCGTGATACGGCAGGGTTTTGCCCCCGACCCTGGGGAGATCGAAAAATCGAAAAAGATCGTACTGGCATTTGAAAATGCCAGTTCAAAAGGACTTGGAGTCGTTGCTCTGGGTTCAAAAATGATCGATCCTCCTGTGGTTGTTAGGGCTCAGAAAATAATTGACCTGGCTGTCAGGCTCGGACTTCTGACCGGAGACTGGGTTAATGAGATACCTGAAGGACTGAAATAATTTAAATTATAACTTTCATAATGGATATACCGACCTTAATAAACGCAGCAGGCAGGCGTGTTCCGGCAGAGATCAACGGCAAGCCGGTAATTCCTTTCAGGGGAGTCGGCAAACACCGGCCTCTCGGTAATAAATATGGTCCGCCCATACCTTCATGCTCCGATTTTCCGGATGATGGGAACAAGGTAGTTGCTACACTTGAGGAAGCACTGTTAAGGTGCGGTATCCGCGATGGGATGACAATATCAACTCATCATCATTTAAGGGATGGGGACCTGATCAGTAACAGAGTGTTTGAGATTGCTTCGGTCATGGGAGTTAAGGACCTTGTCTGGTTTCCATCGGCCTCTTTTCCATGCAATGACCCTCTTATCAAATACCTGGAGGACGGAACAATCAACAGGATTGAAGGAAGTATGAACGGTCCTCTGGGAAGGTTTGTTTCAGAAGGCAAAATGAAAGGCACCGCTGTTTTGCGTTCTCATGGCGGCCGTGTTCAGGCAATCCAGGATGGGGAAGTGAAAATTGATATTGCTGTTCTTGTTGCCCCGACTGCTGATTCCTTTGGAAACGCTAAAGGTACAGGTGGCAATTCAGCTTGCGGTGTTCTGGGGTATGCCAAAGCTGATTCAATGTACGCTGACAAGGTTATTGTTGTTACTGACAATCTTGTGGATATGCCATGCTACCCAATGGAAATAGAGGGTAATTATGTTGACTGCGTTGTTGTTGTTGATAAAATTGGAATCCCGGAAAAAATTGTGTCGGGAACAACACAGATAACAAAAAGTCCCGACAGGCTTTTAATAGCTGATCTGACTGCTGCTTTCCTTGAAAAATCCGGTATACTTAAAGATGGTGTCACAATACAGGCAGGAGCGGGAGGCACTTCATTGGCTATAGCTGTATTTCTTCATGAAATATTTAAGTTAAAAGGCTGGAAATCAAAATTCGGATTTGGAGGCAGCACCAGATATATGGTTGATATGCTTGAAATGGGACAGATGGGATATATTCTTGATGCCCAGGCTTTTGATCTGGATTCTGTCGCTTCAATCGTGAAGAATGCAAATCATATTCCGTATCCGGTTTTCAATGCCTATAATTATCATTCCAAGGGAAACCTGACTAGCCTTATGGATATAATGATCCTTGGCGCCACTGAAGTTGATCTTAATTTCAATGGTAATGTTGTGACACATTCGGACGGCTATCTTCTTCATGGCATAGGAGGCTGGCAAAACTGTCTTCACGCCAGGAATGTTATACTTCCCGTACCTCTCTTCCGTGACAGAATTCCTGTCATTGTCGATGAGGTAACCACTTTATGCGGGCCTGGGGAACTTATAGATGTGATTATTACAGAGAGAGGGATCGCTATTAATCCCCTTCGTCAGGACCTTATTGAAAGTGTCAGGGACAGCGGGCTACCTCTTAAAACTATTGCAGAGCTTAAGGATGAGGCAGAAAAGATCTGCGGCAAACCTTCAAAACCTGAATTTGAGGATGATATAGTGGCCGCAATTAAATGGGTCGACGGGACTGTAATCGATGTTATCAGGAAAATAAAGATGAGATAACAAGTTCTATGGAAAGATATAAATGTGCAATCTGCGGGTTTATCTATAATCCTGAGGAGGGTGATATTTCATCGGGTATTGAACCGGGAATTTCTTTCAGCGATCTGCCCTCTGATTATATTTGTCCGGTATGCGGAGCAGGCAAGGATGAGTTTTTTGTTTATGATTGAATCAGGGTCGGGCTTATTTTGCTGATTTCCTCCTTCCGTTATCAGGTATATTATTTATTACATCAGTAAGCAGATCCCAGAACATTCCCACAGTTCTTATTTCAATCTTTTCTTCAGGAGTATGAGCCCCTCTGATTGAAGGTCCGAAGGAAATCATATCTATACCTTTGAATTTCTCATAGATAAGTCCGCATTCAAGCCCTGCATGGATAGCCCTGACAAGGGGCTCCCTGCCGAAAAGGTTCAGGTAAGATTTTCGGGTTATCTTCAAAATCTCCGATTTCATGCTGGGCTTCCAGCCCGGATAACCATCGGAATGTATAACCTTGGCGCCCGCAAGTTTCAGGCACGATTCTACCATTCCTGCAACATCATGCTTTGATGATTCAAGAGAACTTCTCTGTGTGGTGATGATCCTTATACTGTTTTCTCCGACAAATTTAACAGATGCAAGGTTTGTTGAAGTCTCAACAAGGTCGGTCATCTCGCGCGACCAGGCAATCACGCCATGGGGACAGCAGGAAAGGGAGCTGAGAAGCTTTTCCTGGCTCTCCTTATCCATTGCGGATGAAGGTGCTTCAATTTCTCTTATTGCGATTCTGAAGTCTTTTTCGATTTCACCAAACTCCTCATTGAGAACGGTCTGGAAATTCATTACCCATTCAATCAACTGGTCTTTACTGGCTTTGTCAGCTGCAATTATTGCAAATGCTTCCCTTGGAATTGCATTCCGGAGATTTCCTCCATCAAACCGGGTTACGGCAATTTCGAACTGATTTGAAAGATTCCACAAAATCCTGTTCATCAGTTTAACAGAATTTCCAAAACCTTTGTGAATTTCATCTCCTGAATGACCGCCATGGAGCCCGGTTATTGATAATTCAAAGCCGGTCATGCTGTTATTTATACTTATGCTTTTATAATTCAGTTCCCCTACCGTATCCATTCCCCCTGCACATCCAATAAAAAGGATACCCTCATCTTCAGAATCAAGGTTTAATAAGGTTCTGCCCTCAAAAAAATCAGGTTTAAGGTTTATGGCTCCTGTCATACCTGATTCTTCATCCACAGTAAACAGACACTCAATTTTCCCTGTTTTAAGATTTATATCAGACAGTATGGCCAGTTGTGATGCTATCCCTATTCCATCATCCGCTCCGAGTGTTGTTCCCTTTGCCATGACATATCCGTCTTCAATTAAGGGAACAATCGGATCTGTGAACCAATTATGAGGGAAATCTGCATTTTTCTCACCCACCATATCCATATGGCTCTGAAGGACAATAGTCTTCCTGTTTTCAAATCCCGGAGATGCCGGCTTAATAATAATTATATTACCTGCTGAGTCTTCTTTCGATTCGAGATTATGCTCTGAAGCAAAATTAATAAGATAACTTCTTATTTTCCCCTCATTCTTACTTAACCGTGGTATTTTGCAAATCTCCTCGAAATAGATCCAGATTGGTGCTGGATTTAATTCAGATAAAATGCCCATGCTTGTACTGGTAAAAAACAATAAGGTCCAAAACTACTGATTTTTTATATATGATTACAGAATCATCAAAATTATTAATGATGCAGGGACAGGACAAAATTTGCTATTTTTACACAAGCGATATCGTAAATAAACTTTTATGGCAAAACGAACAATTGTAACCTTGCCCGGAGACGGGATCGGAAATATCGTCTTAAATCAGACAATAAGGGTTCTTGATGCTTCTGGATTTGAGGCCGATTATATTCATGGCGATATTGGATGGGAGTTCTGGTGCAAAGAGGGTAATCCCCTGCCTCAGAGAACTCTCGACCTTATCAGCAAGCATAAAATTGCCTTATTCGGCGCAATAACATCAAAACCAAATGAAGAAGCCAGGGCAGAGCTCAATCCTGAACTTCAGGGGAAAGGATATTTCTATTCAAGCCCGATTGTGGGACTCAGGCAAAAGTTTAATCTCGATATTTGTGTCCGTCCCTGCAAGTCTTACAAAGGGAATCCTCTTAACTTCATCAGAAAGGGAAAAGGGAATGCAGTGGAAGAACCGGTTATAGATGTTGTTATTTTCCGTCAGAATACAGAATGCCTTTATTCGGGAGTTGAATGGACAAACCCCCCGGAACAGGTTTATAAAGCTCTGATGTCGCATCCGAAATTTGTTGAGAATTTTGGCAGGGTTCCCGTTGAAGAGATTTCCGTTTCAACAAGAATCTTTACAAAGAAAGCCACTGAGAGGATCTTACTGGCAGCTTTTGATCATGCTAAAAAATTTGGATATTCATCAGTTACTGTTTGTGAAAAGCCAAATGTTATAAGAGAAACATCGGGACTGATGTGGAAACTGGCTAAGGAGATACAAAAGAGTTCCTATCCCTGGATAAAGCTACTCAATACCAATATTGATGCCCAGATGATGTGGCTGACAAAAAATCCTGAGGATTACGGTGTCATTGTGGCTGGGAACATGTTTGGAGATATAGCTTCAGATGCTTTTGCTGGACTGATAGGTGGACTAGGTTTTGCTTGCAGCGCCCAATTCTCGTCAGACGGTATTGCCGTTTTTGAACCAACTCATGGTTCGGCTCCGAAATATGCCGGGTATGATATTCCGATTGTTAATCCCATAGCAATGATTGAGTCGGCCTGCATGATGCTTGATTATATTGATGAGAAGAATATTTCTGATAAGATAAAAAAGGCTGTGGCCGAAACTATTCTTGAGGGTAAAACAAAGACCTATGATATGATGAAAATGACCGGTTCTCAGGAGGTGGTTAAAAATGGCGCAGCATCGACCATACAAATGACCGACGCAATTATTTCAAAAATAAAGTAACTAAAATCATTTACATGAATGACGTAGTTAGGAATCTATGGCCTGAGCTGGATTGGATACATGACATCTCACTCCGGGAAAAGACTGCAAAAACATGGGAGGTTGCACTTGAAAGGAGTATATTGAAAGCTGGCGATCTGGATAACATCCCATTTACCCTCCTATGCGGCCCCGAAATGAAAGTCACCTTTATGGAGCACAAAAGATGTGTGGTTCATATCGCCAAAGCCAGCGGTGAGAAGATGAATGAGTATTTTGGTGATGAGCTGCCAGTGAACATGGACATTCTCATCTCAGGGGCAATACTTGCTGATGTCGGCAAACTTCTTGAATATGAGCTTGATGAAAACGGCAAGACAATCCAGGGAAAATACGGACAATATCTCAGGCATCCTTTTTCGGGTGTCTCCCTGGCTGAAGAGTGCGGTGTGCCTGCGGAGGTTTGCCATATAATTGCCGCTCATGCTCATGAAGGTGACCTGGTAAAGAGGACTACTGAAGCATACATTGTTCATCATGCTGATTTTATGACATTCCTTCCGTTTAAAAACCGGCTGGTTATCTGAGAATCTTAACAATACTTATCAGCCAAGTCTCATTTTTTCAATCTCCTCTAAATTCCTTTCATTATTTACATCCTTTGCATTGGGCGTATACAGATAATCAATAAGGTCCATGTACCTGTCCATTATCTTTCCTCTGACAATCTTCATTGATGAGTTCATCAACCCGTTTTCTTCATTAAATCCTTCTTCAAGAATTCCGATTGCCACAGGTAGCCATCTCTGCGGAAACATGTTGCCATACTTACCGTTTGTACGGTATTCATCCACCTCACTTTCAAGCAGATTAGTAACAGCTTTCTTCCCTTCATCCGAATCGGCTGTAAGATTCTTTTCTTCAAGGTAGATTTTAAGAGTATGCTGATTTGGTACAATAAGTGCAACTGTATATGGTTTCTGGTTGTTATAAAGCATGCACTGATCGATATATTTCGATTGTTCGGAAATAGTCTCCTCAATTCCTTCCGGGCTGAACTTTTCTCCGTCATCAGCGATAAGCAGGCTTTTAAATCTTCCAAGAACGTAGAGGAAACCTTCTGACATATATCCCATATCACCGGTATAGAGCCATCCGTCTTTTATTGTTTCGCGGGTGGCTGTTTCATTTTTCCAGTAACCATGCATCACGTTACCGCCTTTAATCACAATTTCCCCTTTCTGCCCGGCAGGAAGCTCTTTCCCATCATCATCACAGATCTTGAGATCCATATTATTTACTATTGCTCCTGATGATCCTAGTCTGTGCCTGCCTGCAGAGTTTGAAGAAATGACAGGTGAAGCCTCGCTTAATCCATAACCCTGATACATCGGAATTCTCAGGGCATAAAAGAATCTCTGGAGCTCAATATCAAGCAATGCACCGCCTCCAATAAAATAATCAAGTTCTCCTCCGAAGTTCTCACGTATCTTTTTGAAAAGGATTTTGTCATAGAGGTCAATCAGAGGTTTCTTTAGCTTCTGTAATCCACGACCCTTGTTCCACCCTTCTTTATTATAAGAATAGGAAATACTTATTGCATGATTGAAAAGGATCTCAGCCATCTTCCCTTTTTCTCTGATCCCTTTTTCAATATTTTTTCTGAAATTCTTAGCAATAGCAGGGACACTCATCAGAAGGTTAGGCTTTATCTCCTTAAGGCATGACGGAAGATTCCTGAGTGTTTCCATTGGTGTCTTTCCGGTCTTTACCGAAGCTATGC
>CAZCQC010000439.1:0-10091 GCA_964500155.1 uncultured Rikenellaceae bacterium
TGGTATAATAAGTTTAAATTATCGGAAGCCCCAAGGCTTTCAGAGTACCTTAAATATCTGAACGACCAGGGAATTAAATTCTAACCCTCTTTCTAACCTTCCCCAATTCTAATAAGACTATCTGAATAATATTAATAGGATTATTTTAGAAAATTAAATCTGCAATCCGCATTATTTAATAATTTCCTGTCAGGATTTTCAGTTCCGATAATGCTATCCTGTAATTCAGTTGAGCTGCAAAATAATCCGATTCTGCTTTAGCCATAGCCGCTTTTGCTGAAAGAAGTTCAGATTCGAGGTTCAATCCTGCAATCCGTTTATTATTCTGAATCTTAAGATCCTCTGATCGGTATTCAACCACTTTCCCTGCAACCCTTATAAGTTCCTGCGATTGCAAAAGCCTGCGATAGGCCTTTGCTATATCTTTATTTACCTGCTCCCTTGTATTTGCAAGATTCTCCTCAGCCTGTTCCTTAATGTATATTCTCTGGCGCTGAACTGCCCTGTTTGAAATCATATCCTGCAGGTTCCATTTCATTGAAGCACCTATGTATGAATTATTTTTAGGATAGATCATTGTCCCCTTCTGGTAAGTATACCCGCCAAGAAGTCCTAGATCGGGAAAGTAGCTTAATTTGCTTACCTGAATTGCATATTCAGCTTTGGTTTTGATCAGGGCGGCTAATTTCAGGTCGTTGTTCTTAAGTAAGGCCTCTTTTAAGGATGTATCGATGGCTTCTGTTTTTTCGACAAGATACTCGTCAGTAACAGGCTCCAGCAAAAGATCACCTGTTCCTGTGATTCCAATAAGTTGTTTCAGGTCAGCTGCAAAATCATCTGATTGCATTTTCAATTTAAGAAGATTCTGTTGTTCATCAGCTGCTGAAGCGGCCAGCCCATACCTGCTTGATTCTGTTGTCTTTCCTGCAAGCAATGCATTTTCTGCTTCTTTAAGTTTTATTTCAGCCATCATGACCTTAAGATTTGCTTCATCAATCTGCTTTTGTAATATCAGGATACCGAAATAGAGCTTTTCAACTGCCTGTTTTATCTGAAAAGCCGTTTTGTTTTCTTCGGTCCTGGCTATCTGCAATTCAGTTTTCGAAACTTTTACACCCGAGCTGATCTTTCCCAGCTGTGTCAGTGGCTGGTAAAGAGTAAGACCTGCATTATATACGTTATGTTCACCCACTTCAATAATTTCATCAACAGGAGGAAGAGGGTAATACATGCCACTGAACGGTAAAATACCAAATCTGCCCTGATCAATAGTAAAGCTCGGGAGGTTACTATTATATTGGTACGATCCGCCAATACCGATAACAGGCAGGAATTTCACCTTATCTTCGTTGACCTTCTGCTGTTTCTCATCAATCTGAAGTCGTTTAACATTCATAAGATGATTATTTTGCAGAGCCATTTCAATAGCAGCCTCAAGATTAAGTGATGATTGATCCTGGGAGGAAATGGGCAGCCAGACCACTAGAAATAAGGAGGTTACTGCAGAAATATACTTTCGAAATAAATTAGTCCTCACGTTGCTCAGTTTTAATTTGTGGTACAATATCTTTTTTATCTTCAGGTTTGATTGTAACTGTGTACAGAACAGGTATTGTGAGTGTAGAAATGATCATCGACCATATAACCCCGAAAGCGATGACACTAGCCAGGGGGCTCCATAATGGAGATCCTGAAAGAATCATTGGCAACACGCCAATAGCAGCTGCCATTGCCGTCAGGAAAATCGGCCTCAACCGTCTCTTACCAGCTTCATATGCCGCTGTCGGAATATCCATTCCCTTCCCGATCAGTTCATTTGTGTGATCTATAAGGATAATTGCATTACGGACCTCGATTCCGGAAAGGCTTATTATTCCGCAGAAAGCCATAAATCCAAAATCATTCCCTGTAATAAGTAATCCTGAAACTGCACCGAACAGGCTTAATGGTATAGTCAGCATCACAAGCCCCACCTCCTTGAGATTCCTGAACTGGAATAGCAAAACAAGGAAAATTATAATGAGACTTATAAACAATGCCATTATCAGATAGCTGTAAGTCTCCTGCTGGTTAGCAAATTCTCCGCCATAGTAAATCCGGTAGCCCTGGGGCAGAATTAGTTTGGCTATCTCAGGCCTGATTGTCTTGAGCAACTCAGATGGTAGAACTCCGTCTTTTGTCTCGCACTGAATACTTAATGTACGGACTCCGTTACGGTGGATTATCCTTCCCGGCTGCCACTCGTAACTTAAATCTGCTATCTGTCTTAATGGCACTGAAGCACCTGTTGCAGGCGACTGGAGATAGATATCCTCAAGATCACCGGTATTCCGGCGATAATTCTCTTCAAGCCTGATAACCACATTGACCGGATTATCTCCTTCGTACAATGTTGAAACAGGATAACCGGTAAATCCCGAAAAAACTGTCTGGGAGATACTTGTTGTTGTAAAGCCAAGACGTGCTGCTTCGTCGTTAGGCCGGATCCTTACACCGTAGGAATCATCCCTGAAATCGGACCTGAGCCTGTCGCTCCCGGCAGATTTTCTGATAATACCGCCTACTTCTTCTCCTATTTTTTTAAGCCTGTCAATATCATAACCGGATATCCTGACTTCTACATGAGCACTCATAGGCTGGCCCTGCTGCATCAGTTTAACATAAGGAGAACCCTCAGGTACAAGATATCTGACTTTCTCCGACAGCTCTTTGTACAAAGGTTCTGCTTGTTTGTTTTGCGTATTAATCAGAATCTGTGCAAAATTTCCTGCAGGCATTTCAGGTGAATAATTATAGTAGAATCGTGGTGCGCTTCTTCCGATAAAAGTAGCGTATGATCTTATCCTTTCATCATCCTTTATGACATTCTCGATTCTGAGGATTGCCTTTTCAGTCTTTTCAAGTTTAGTTCCTGAAGGCATCCAGAGCTCAACTGTAAATTGATTCCTTTCTGCTTCCGGAAAGAATTTCTGCTTAATTCCAACTTTAAAGAGAAACCCTGCTAAAACAATAGTTGACAGACTTCCGGCAATTGTTATTCGTGAATGTTTCAGACACCATTCAATTGATTTATCATATGTCTTCTGCAATAAATCAAGTAATGAAAGTTTCCTTTTTTCGGTTGGAATATCTTTCCGGTGCAATCCCCTGTTGATGAATAAATAGCATAACAATGGTGTCAGTATCATTGCTACGAAAAATGATGATGATAAAGCTATTGCCACCGTGATTGGCAATGCCTTTATAAATTCACCGATCGATCCGGTGAGAATTATGAGTGGAAGGAAGGAAGCGATAATTGTTATGGTAGCTGCAAGGACAGGAACAACCAGATCAGTTGCACTGCGCCAGGCGGCAGTCCACCTGTCGTGACCGCGGTCAAGCAGCTCCACATAATTGTCAGCTATTACAACTGCATCGTCGACAACAATTCCAAGCACTGAAATCAGGGAAGCCAGCGATACCTGGTGGAGCTCGATTCCGAATACATTTAAAAGGGCCAGTGTAATGGAAACTGTCATAGGAATTGCAGTCGCAGCAACTGCCGCAATACGGAAAGGCAATAAAAGAAATACTACAAGTATGACAGCGATAATAGCCATGAGAAACTCACGAAGGAATTGTGAAATATTATCACGGACTATTTCAGGCTGGTTGACAATGGTCGTAAGCTTCATGCCTCCGGGCAGCTGACCGGCAAATTCATTTAATTTCTTCTCTACCTCCCTACCGGCTTTCACAATGTTATTACCTTCGTGCATCTGAACAGCAAGCATGATTGCTTTATGTCCATTTACAGTGATTTTGTTTGAAGGTTCCGAAAATTCTCTTTTGAATCCGGCTATATCGCCAAATCTTATCACAGCACCTGTTGCTGAAGTCCCGACTATCTGATCTTTGATATCGTCAAGAGAACGGTAAAATCCGCTTGTATAAATGGGTGTGCTTAGATCTTCTGTTTTAATTTCACCTGAGGGGCTTATTACATTTTGCGACTGCAGAATTTTAATTGCCTGCTGAAGGTTGACATTATACTGGACCATTTTTTCGGAACTGAAAGTAATGCTTATCTGTTCCTTCTGTTCACCGATCTTTTTAAGCTTTGACACTGCAGGGATGGTTCGAAGCCGGTCTTCAAGCTTCGACAGGTACTCTTTCATCAGGGTATAATCCTCTTCATCGCTTTCAATTGCGATTATCATCGATTCGGTATCCCCGAAATCAGAGTTGACAACGGGCCCAATTACGCCCTGTGGCAGTTCGAGACTCTTTACAACCAGTAACTGGTGACGAAGCTTGCTCCAGAAGACATCGGGTTTCCTGACATTATTCTGGAGCCATACATGGATTTCCACCATCCCGGCGGAAGTAATGGAATAAGTCTTCTCCCTGTGAACCTCCTCATACTGAAACAGATATTCCTCCAGTTTCCGTGTCACCTGGTCCTCAACCTGGGCAGCATCGGCACCCGGGAAATATGCAATTACAAGACCCCCGGGAATTGTAATTTTCGGGTCTTCCCTCCTGGGCATATTGATCAATGACCAGACTCCGAAAGCAAACAATAGCAGCAATACAGTAAAGGTAACCTGCCTGTGTTTCAGAGATGCTTTGACAAAATTCATATGCAGGTTATTTATTTATAATTACAAGAGAACCATCCACGAGATTTTGCTGTCCGCCTGAAACAACAATATCAGTCTCTTTAAGGCCGGATATGACTTCAATTTTGTCATTAATGGCTCTCCCAAGGCTAACATTCCGGCTGAATGCTTTGCCTGCTGATCCATCAATAACATATACAAAGCTTTGATTATTTAAATCATGAAGAACTGCAGATGCAGGAATTAAAAGCATTTCCTTGTCCTCTCCGGTCATAATTTTAACCTCAGCTATCATCCCTGGCCGGATAAGCATATCCCGATTTTCGACTTCTAATTTGACTGAAAAAGCTCTTGATGCCACATCTGCAGCAGAACCCACTTCTATTATTTTGCCATCGAAATTATTATCCAGAGAAGGAACAATAACCCTGGCTTTTTGCCCAAGCCTGATATAGTGAAGTTCATTCTCGGGGATAAATGCGCTTACCTTGATTTTCCGAATATCCGAAACAACAAAAAGAGGAATCCCGACTCCTGTGATTTCTCCGGTTTCGCACAGCTTCTTCAAAAGGACACCTGTTAAAGGTGAATAGAGTTTAGTATCCGCCAGGTTCTTTGTATGAAGTTTTTGCTGGGCTTTCGCCTGTTGAAGGCCGTAACTTATTTTGGCAAAATCGCTTTCACTTATACTATTATTATCGTGCATCAGCTTAAGTCTGTCGTATTCGTCCTGCACCTGGTTCACCTGTATATCGGCAAGCTCCTTTGCTATACCATAGTTTGTCGGATCGAGGCTTGAAAGGAGCTCTCCCTTTGTAACCATCTGGCCCTCATTTGCAGCAATAAAGTCGATTTTACCGGCAACAAGATATCCGAGCCGGACTGTTTTGAAACCCTCAATATTACCGCTCAGGGATATCTCTTTCAGCGATTTGGAAGATTGTACTGCAGAAGTTAATACAGGTATTTTGACTTCATTGATTTGTGTAGTATTCTTTCCATCTCTGCATCCCGCAAGCAGTGAAAGCATCAGGATAGGAGTAATTGCTTTTTTTGTATTCATTTCTGTTACACTTTATACGAATAAATATTATACAAAGTACAGAAATTCTGACTGGAAAAAAATTGATTCAGAGCAAAAAAAAGAGGCTGAATTTCTAAAATCAGCCTCAATATCCTTATGAAAGTTTCAGATTAGAAACTTAAATCCAGTCCCAAACCAATAATGAGAGCTTGTTTCTTATAGGTTTCAGTAGGCAGCAAATTGATACTTCCGAGAAAATGATCAACGTTTTTACTATCATCCTTGTACACAGTAAATGACCCACCAATATTAATCTTGATATTGTCAGTTATTGAATATGCACCACCTGCACCGAAGGTTTGTGTTCCCAATCCATAGGTAAGGTCGCTCTGATACATACTGTTGACACCCTGATTTGCATAAACGTAACCTGCACTTGCAATGAGTTTTTCTGTCAGTTTAACCTCAGCACCTGCCTGAATTGAAAATCCGTTGTCCGTAATTATTTCACTGTTATCCAGATGGACTGGATAATCTGATGAATTTTGAGGGGTCAGATCTATATAATGCCCGTAATCAGCTGATTTATCAAAGAAATAGTTAGCTCCTGCATTTAATTTGAACATTGAAAATCTCATTTCAGCGCCGACAGCCAGCATGGCAGGCATATCGTTCCTGATCTTAGCCCCATCTGCGAATTTCGTGATTGGCATTGTCGGATTTTCATTTAAAAATCCGGTAGTCAGATCTTTTGCTGTTTTATTTGTAAGTTCAATCTTTGTTGCCATTTCGTACTTTATGGCAATATTAAAGTTCTCGACAGGGGAGATATTAATGCTGAAGAAAGGTGTTATCCCTGATCCGGTCTGTTCAGCCTCAGCTTCCTGGTCTGATAAAAGCGTTGATTTATTATTGTATCCTGTTGCAGCACTTTTGAAAACTCCATCAGCCTGTTGAATAGTTACGGTGGTTGGAGAACCAAAACCGGCCAGTGCACCTTCAAGTGCCAGCCTCTGAGCTGTGGTAATTATTGATGCAGCCTCAGCCTGAGCGAGAGTAAGCGAACCTGCTCCGCCACCGACAAGTGCAGTTGTGCTGGTTGCAGCGGTAGTTGCCTGACCGGCAATCCCGGCCATAATAGCTGAAGCATCTGTCCATCCGGAGGCAATATTAACCTGAATATCTTTCAGGTAACCTTCATAGGAATTTTTTGCAGTAACGTATCTTGCACCTGCAGCAAGAGAGATCCAGTCGTTTAATTTATATGAGATCGCACCCTGGAATCCAAAGTATGTTGAACTACCTTTAAAATATACATCCATCTGGTATGCAGTAGCACCCATTTTGGCGGCCAGCGCAGGGACAAGGTCAGCCTGGCTCATCTCGAACGATGGAAGACCATCTTCGTATGTTGCTCCACCACCACCTCCAACCGGTACGAATCCGGCAGAGAAAGCAAGCTTGTCAAGCTTATATACTGCATAGATCGACGGGAAGAAAGGAGCCTTTACGGAACCCTTGTAGGTGCCGGAATTCAGGTAATTGTACGTGCTCTCAATAGTTCTTGTTTGAAAAATTGACTGGTTGTTGAGAGAAAAATGGAATCCATTGTCCAGTTTCATTAATCCGGCCGGATTAAAGTAAGCAGCATCGATTTCAGTTGATGCATTTCTGGAGGGCATCCGAACCCAGGTAGCGCTCTGGTTAGTATTTGTGACCAGTCCCCCGGCAAACATACTGCCGGTGATCAAAGTTGCGGAAACGAATGTTAAAAATTTTCTCATAGGGTAAATTTTAGGTTTAAAACTTGGGAATTACCTGCATTTTTTCTTCAGGCATAGCTCATATTCCCTGGATTTTTAAATTTAGTTTTTTGATGATTCAAAGAACAAAAGAATCGCAAATGTAGAAAATTATTTGATTTCTCCAAATAAGTCTAAAATAGTATATTGATATTAAGTCATTTGGAAGGGTTTCCAAATTTCATTCGAAGAAGATATAATAACCACGGAGTTACACAGAGTTATACAGAGTAACACAGAGTTCAGTACAGTGGTGACTCCGTGTCCTTTGTGGTGATTCAGAAGTATTTAAATATCAACCTGTTAAATACCTCTGATTAGAGTAAACTCCTCCATTAAACCGTAATCAATCAACTGGTAATCTTTCCCTGCCGGGTATGACTTAACGTTCCTGAATGAACCCGGTGAAACCAATCCCGGCCTGGGATTATTGAAATGCGGACCCATCAGATTCTTAAGACTTCCGATAACTTTTACCTTTATTTTATTCGATCCGGTCACGATTAACCCTGTTATATCCGATTCAGATGGAGGAAAGGCAATGACAGGAGCTGCTTTGTCATTAACAATTACTTCAGCAACAGTACCGCTCCAGTTATTTAGTCTGACAAAATATTGACCTTCAGGTTTTTCGATATTATATTCCCTGGTGTAAGTCACTCCCCATGAATAGAAAGGCATTCCCTGGACTTTCCAGCTTCCGGTTGTTAACGTTTTAACAGCAGGTTCGATTGTCCACCCTTTTTCAGAAGGCATAACAGAAAAATCACCGGTAATATAAACCGGTTCAATTTCCGCATGCACCTTCATCGGGTTTGTTTTAAGAGTTAAGGTATTGTCACCTTTTTTTGCCAGACCACCAATATTGAAAACCCCAAATTCCCTGTCGAGCCACCACTTCCCTGCCTCAGGCTTTATTTCAGTCCCGTTAAGAACAACACTCCAGAGTGTAGCTCTTTCAACAACTGCTCTCAGGGATGAGAAATCAAAACTATTCTTAATAGTGAAATGATAAGTAACTGTGAATCCTGTATTCGTTCCGAAAGTATCCCGGTCAACAGTCCTGGTTTTAAATTGTACAGAAGTGTTCCAGGGATTGCCGTTTTTAAAACCGTATTTTTTATAGACCTTATCAGCTGCATAATAAGTGTGGAGATCTTTAGTGAGTTCATCACCAAGCATAAGATCACAGAATTCTATGGCTATAGCATTCTCTTTGTCACGGGTTACAAGTACAGGTGAAGCAGGAGACAAGATTTCATTGCTTTGTGGCAGTTCCGGCACAGAAAACCCTTCCTGTTTCACTTCGGGTATATATAGAAGAAGACTGCCTGCAGGAGGGAGTTCGATAGTGATACTGATATTTTCACCTTCCTTAACAATCGGATAGCCTTTTATCTCACCTGAAACCGTATTCATTTCAATAGCATCCGTTCCTTTAATTTTAGCTGTTGCCTTAAGTGATTCTGAGAGACTAGAATTGCACAGGAACAAGAGCTGACCGTCAGCCATAGTCCTCCGGTGATGATAAAGATCACCACCGGTTAAGCCAGAAAAAAGTACATTCATCCCGGAGAAATATTTACTTATCACTTCCGGAGTCAGTACCTGTTCCTTAATAATCCTGTCAACTGATTTTAACAAAAAATCGTTTAATCCTTCATTTTGGGCCCCCTCAACCAGGGAGGGAAGAGAAAAGGTAACAAGCTTACCTCCGTTTGAAACAAATCTTTCAAGAAGCTTATAAGTTTCCAAATCAAGGTTTTCCATCATTGGAGGGATGACGACTATTGAATAACTGCACTGCCCGACTAAGAATTTCCCGCCTCTGACCGACCCCTTATCCTTAATAATATTTTCAGATCCAAGATCATATTCAACCTGGTTCTTTTCAAGTGTTGTTATGAATGTCTGAAATTCCTGTCCTATCTCCGCCACCTTCTTATTTCTTGCAGCATAAGAGTCATATAACCAGGCAGATGTGGTAGGTTCAAGTACAAGGATATCATTTATCTGTTTTCCTGCGGAGAGTGCCATTGATAGCCTCGCATAATGATCATTTATATATTTATAGCTTCCCCACCATGGCTCATGATAATCGAATGAAGGAGGATAATCATATTTTCTGGCTCCGGCGAAAGAAAAATATGTAAGATGCTGGTTCATAAGGTTTACGCCAAGAGCGTATTCCCAGTCACCGTTGCGTTTCATCTCGGCAAAAGTCAGTTCCCAGCCTGATCCGCCATACGTTTCACTCATTTTTCTCTGCCTTCCTGTCTGGTTTGCAGCGCTTGCAAGTTCCTTGACGGATCGGACATTGCCAAACTGAGCTCTCGCCGTTGAATCATCCCATTGGTTGAACAACATGTCGATAGCTGGCATCTGATGCCATGCATACATTGCCATATTATCTCCGCCATTACGCATATTGGGCCATTCATGTTCCCAGTAATGTCCGGTGAATTTCAAACCTTTCCCTTCGCAGTATTCATAGTAAGGTTTTGCCCACCTGTCTATGAAAAGCTCTAACAGGGTCCGAGTATAATTATGACGGACCTTCTTCCAGTCACCAACCTCTTCGAAAAGTGAAGGAAGCTGAGTCCTGAGATCATAGTGCCATTTCTGCTGAAAAACCTCAAAAAGATCAATTGTCCACCTTAT
>CAZCQC010000440.1:0-12274 GCA_964500155.1 uncultured Rikenellaceae bacterium
AATTTGTTGCAAATACTGCCCAGTAATAGGTCGTATTAAGAGCAAGACCTGAAATATCGTAAGTTGTGCTTGTTCCTGTATTATAATCAAACGACCCGCTGATATCAGAGTAGGTTGATATTTTCAGGGTATAATAACTGGCATTGCTTGAGCTTGTCCATTTAAACGTCTGTGATGTTCCGATGATGCCATTATTTGCCGGATTTACGAGCTTTGGTATTCCGGGCTCAGGCAGATTGATATTCTTGGTCAGATATACCCCATCATATACAGAAGAAGGATTAATAGTATAAGTTGAACCGGATGGATGGAACAGTATTGCTTGCTCAGATAATATTGCTGTAGAATTATGGTATGCATATTGAATTCCTGAAGTTCCATTTGAGTTTTCTATCCCTATTGAAGCAGAACTTCCATGAGATCTTGCTGAAGTGTTGTCAATGATGCTTCGGTATTGAATCTGTATATTATTGGAACCCTCATATAGAATGACAGAGAAAGTACCCATAAGCACAGTACTGGCATAGAAACCCATATTAGTCCACTGGATAATACATTTTCGGTTAGGCGATGCCCCAATAGTAGTATAAAGTATTTTTCCAGAAGGATTTATTACAATATCATCCCAGAAAGCAGCAATTAAGTTGTTTGGTGTTGAAGCGAAAGGGATGGGATCTTCAGTGTAGTCGTTGGAGCCCGAGCCAAATATTACCAGTCCGTTTGAAGTAACGTAAAAACGATTGTATATGTTTCCGTAGAAAGTAAAATTAAACCCTATATTTAAAGGACCCCAGGAACGGTCATCATAATAACCTTCATAAACAACTGTTGCAGGATAGATTATTTCAGGAGGCTGACCTTTGGCAGTATAGGTTGAAAGAAACAGAAAAAGCAATATTACATATCCGTATTTCATTTCTGTAATGATTCCCTTTTATTTTTTTATTATCACTTCTCTACCTGTAAGCTCAGTGATTTTTTTGACAAGGAATAATCCTTCCTGTCCGGATGTCAGATCCTCAGAGTGTATTACTATCGTAAATCCCGGTTTAGTAATTTTCTTCCATTCGCTGAAGTCCCCTGAATATTCCTGTATGTTTTCAGGGATTATGTTTATTTCATCAAATATTATCGATCCCTGTTTCGTAAGTAAATAAAGATGAACCTCATCATACATCGTTTCCTTTAATTCCTTCGTAATAAACTGTAACGGATTACCCACATCTGGTAAAATAACCAATTTCTGTCCAGGATAATTGCCGGAAATATTCCTGCTTTCTTTTTCAACGAGCGGATCAATTACAATCAGACTGACGGGTTGTCCGATAAGGTCAAAAGCTGGCAGGATGATCAGGATTGAACTTAATACGCTTATTTTAAGTATTTTATAAAACAATGTCATTTTATTTGAATCGTTGTGATTAGTATAACGGAAGCAATCTGCTTTAATAAAATCGAAGGTCATTTTGCTTTTCTTTTTGCCTTTCAGACTCCGTTGGTGGCGGACTGTAATAATAAACGTGATATTCAATACAATAAGTGTGCACCAAGAGATATAAAATGAAAAAAAGGTACAGGGCGTACGAAAGTCGATACACGACACACGACACAAGACACACGATTCTCGAGGCACGACTTATGGGAAAACCGTGAGTCGTGTGTACCGAGTCGTGAGTCGCAGTTTCACTTATATTTCTTCGCCAGGTTTTCTTTTACTCTGAATCTTACAATCCGCCCGATAAGATCAAAAGGGATAGGTTTATTAAACGGAAACTGAACTGATCCTTTTCCCTGTTTGTACTGTGAAAGCTCCTTTGCAAATTCTGAATGTCCTGTCGGGGTGGCATAAAAGCCGATATGATTTTTGAAGGCGGCAAAATAAACCAGAGGTTTTCCATTTATTTTATAAGCAGGCATCTGATAGGCAAAACTTTCGGCTGCATCAGGTGCATTTGCTTTAATTGCAGCTCTGACCTGCTCCAAAAGTACCTGAACACTCCCGGGGAATGATTTAATGTATTTATCAACAGTCATTATTATAATTTTAACCTGTAATATTAATGATCTAAATAATCCGAATTTCAGCAATCAAGCATATAAACTCCTTGATTTTCTACGTTTACCCCTACTCCAGGGGGAGCGAAGTAAATCAATCCAGATCAAAGCGATCAAGGTTCATTACTTTGGTCCATACCGCAACGAAATCCTTAACAAATTTCTCCTGAGCATCTGTACTTCCGTACACTTCAGCAAGGGCTCTGAGCTCGGAGTTTGAACCAAAGATAAGATCTACCCTTGTTGCTGTCCATTTTTGTGCGCCCGTTTTGCGATCACGTCCAATAAATGTATCTCTGGTCACAGTTGCTGGCATCCAGACCGTACCCATGTCGAGCAGGTTTACAAAGAAATCGTTGGTAAGAATTTCGGGACGTTTCGTGAAAACGCCATGTTCAGAATTATCAAAATTTGTGTTCAACACACGCATCCCTCCTGCAAGAACTGTCATTTCAGGGGCAGTCAGTGTCAGCAATTGGGCTTTGTCAATCAACAACTCTTCGGATGAGGTGGAGTACTTCGTTTTTGTAAAGTTGCGGAACCCATCGGCTGCCGGCTCGAGCACTGCGAATGATTCAACGTCGGTTTGCTCCTGTGATGCATCCGTTCGACCAGGCGTGAATGGAACAGTCAAAGCAGAACCTGCATCTTTTGCAGCTTTTTCTACACCGGCGCAACCAGCCAGTACAATAAGGTCTGCAAGAGAAACCTTTTTGCCGTCAGACTGAGTACTGTTGTATTCTTTTTGAATTCCTTCCAGTGTTTTCAATACTTTCGTCAACTGTGCAGGATTGTTAACAGCCCATGCATTTTGTGGAGCAAGACGAATGCGGGCACCGTTGGCACCACCACGTTTATCAGATCCACGGAATGTGGAGGCGGAGGCCCATGCGGTTGATACCAATTGAGAAACAGATAGTCCGGAATTTAATACTTTAGTTTTTAATGCAATAATATCTTTCTCCTCAATTAATGTATGATCCACAGCAGGTACCGGATCCTGCCATATCAGTTCTTCTTTGGGTACTTCTGGGCCTAAGTAGCGTGCACGTGGTCCCATATCCCGGTGAGTTAGCTTAAACCAGGCGCGGGCAAAGGCATCGGCAAATTCAAGAGGATGTTCATAGAAACGTCTTGAAATTTTCTCATAAACCGGATCGAAACGCAATGAAAGGTCGGTGGTAAGCATCGTTGGGACATGCTTTTTTGAGGGGTCGTGGGCATCAGGCATGACCTTGTCGGAATTTTTTGCGATCCACTGATGTGCGCCGGCCGGGCTTTTTGTCAGTTCCCATTCGAATTTAAACAGGTTTTCGAAGAAGTAATAACTCCACTTGGCCGGAGTCTGTGTCCAGGTTACTTCCAATCCGCTGGAAATTGTATCGCCTCCTTTTCCTGAACCAAACCTGCTTTTCCAACCCAGGCCTTGTTCTTCAATGTCGGCAGCTTCGGGTACAGGTCCAACAAGACCTGCATCTCCGGCTCCATGGGTTTTGCCAAAGGTATGCCCACCGGCAATAAGTGCTACGGTTTCTTCATCGTTCATGGCCATCCGGGCAAACGTTACACGAATATCTTTAGCCGCAGCAAGCGGATCAGGATTTCCGCCCGGACCTTCCGGGTTCACATAGATTAATCCCATTTGTACAGCTGCGAGAGGATTATCAAGGTCGTTTTCTTTGGAGTAGCGTTTGTCTTTTTCCAGCCACTTGGTTTCGGAACCCCAGAAAACATCTTCTTCCGGTTCCCATACATCTTCACGCCCGCCACCAAATCCAAAAGTTTTGAAGCCCATTGATTCCAGGGCTACATTCCCGGTAAGGATCATAAGGTCTGCCCAGGATATTTTTCGACCATACTTCTGCTTGACAGGCCAAAGGAGCCTTCGTGCTTTGTCGAGGTTGACATTATCGGGCCAGCTGTTTAGCGGAGCAAAGCGCTGTTGTCCGCCTCCTGCACCACCACGACCATCGCCTGTGCGGTATGTACCTGCACTGTGCCATGCCATACGGATGAATAAAGGTCCGTAATGACCGAAATCGGCAGGCCACCAATCCTGAGAGTCGGTCATTAGCGTGTGAAGGTCTTTTTTTATTGCTTCAAAATTCAGACTCTTGAATTCTTTAGCATAATTGAAATCTTCACCCATTGGATCAGATAATGAAGAGTGTTGTCGCAGTATATTCAATTTTAACTGATTCGGCCACCAGTCGCGGTTTTTTGTACCGCCTGCTCCGACACTGTGTTTACCAGTAGCTCCGGTTACCGGGCATTTGCTGATTTTATTTGAGTCATTTTCCATATTTAGTATGTTTTAGCTAATTAATAATCATTTATTGACTTTCTCAAATTTGCCAATGATTTGAAGCTTTACATCTTCAATTATAAAGCCCGGAATTTTCTCCTTTTCAAAGTAATGCTTAATCATTTCATTAAGACCAGTATCCACAAAATCTACAATCCTCTCCGATTCCGAGCAATATAAATGATGATGGGTTTCCGTCATGGCATCATATCGGGTTATATCACTTTCTGTATCAACTTTGTTGATTACTTTCTTTGAAACCAGAATATTAAGTGCCTTATAAACAGTTGCGGTTGCAATTTTTGGATTACGTTTCCCGATGAACTTAATTATTTCCTCGGCAGTTGGATGAGTATCTAATTTTAGTATAGCATCCAATATTAATAATCTCCGGGGTGTAACCTTCAGCCCCTTTTCCCGGAGTTTATCTTTTAATCTGTTAACATTCATAAACTAATAATATTAAAGTAGAATAATTCTACTTTAGTACATAACAAATTTATGATCATTTTTATTAATAAACAAATTTATTATACTGGTTGATTGTAGAAGTTTTATAGAACTCTCAGACGAGCCTTTATCGTTGTTGAGAAGGCACGTGAGGGATTTTAAAAAATCCAGCAGGGGATTAGAATTTTACAGATATAATGCTTTAATTGATCTAGTTATTATTTAAACTGCCTATCCCCTTTAAACAAGTAGCTAACTTGTTTAGTAATTTGCTTCAATACCAGGTTATTGGATGGGGATTTTATATTTCTACACCTCCCTATACTATGCGGGAACGAAAAATAATTCAGATCCAAAGTCCTGTAAGGGGCTTAACAAAGCAGTCATGAAAATGACTGAATATGAATAACCTCCGGTGCAACCGGAGGTAAGGCCATCTCTCCCGAAGTCAAGCCCTGAAGGGCCTTAATATACTTGCATTTTATGTACATTAACCTGATTATACAATCTGTATAAAGATAGATGAAAGATATTTTCCTTAGACAGCAAATTCAGCTCCTCCAGAACTGAGAAGTCTGGGGGGATTGCAAACCTCCGGTTTCACCGGAGGTTATTCACATATCGCCACATAAGTGGCTTCCTTGTTGTAACCGCTCCGCGGTTTTTAAGATATCGGGAGGGCAAGGGGAATAAATATACTTATGTAACACTTGATTAATTCGTGATTACCGATTGTCATATTATATTTTACTTGACCGAAGGGGATAATCAGTTTATTTAATTGTCACTATTTTTAGTTCGTTATTTGCATTAAAAGTCGGAAAATACATTAATTCAACTTTTGCAGGATTCAAAGTATATTTTCCGGAGTATCTTGGAATTAAATTCACCTCGAACGAATAATTGCCTTTTTTAAGTTGTTCACAGAAAATTGTCGTTTCATTCTTAAAATATTCTCTGTGCACCTCATTTTTAAAATAATTCCCCTTATCTGCATAGGAACAACCACCCGGGACTGGAATATTGATCATAATATAATCCGCATCTTTTTTAACTTCTAAATTCACAATTAGTTTCGTTTCCTGTCCTGCCTTCAGATATAATAAACTATCATTATTAAATTTTGATGTAATGATCAGATCACTATTCCGAGCCTGAGGCTTTTCATTCCAAAAGTGCTGGTATGTAGTTAAATACACGGGAAAATCCCCGGTTTTGGAAATTGTAATTTTTTGATTTGGATCCAGCTCTTGCTGAAATGGAAAATCTGTAACTGTTTTACTTACATCTCCTGATATAACTATAACTGACTTTTGTAAATGATTTTTATTAACCATCAGGTCAGGCAAAATTGTCTCGATTATTTGCGAGGATTCGTATGTGTTTTGCCAATATCCATCCCGCCTGGTCTCCAGAAAATAGTTTCTTATTTTTTCGAGCAACATAGAATTTGTCAGGGTATCGTGTCTCAAAATTCTGTATGCAAGAATTGTATTTTGAATATCATTATCTAAAAGATCTGAATTGATCTTATTATCCGAATAAAACAGATTCCCAAAGAATGTTTCTTTTTGGAATGACTTAAGGGTGTCGATCCTGCAGCTCAGATTACATAGTTGTTTCAATTCCAAAAGCTGTAAATAATTATTTAATGAAAGGTTTTTAATTCGCTCTAAATCTTTAATGTATGAACTTAAATTAATTTTGGAACCGAATAATCTTAAAATCCTTAATATTCTGCTTTTTGTTGAGAAGTCTTTATAGGTTTCGAGCTCCCAGATCAGATTCTCCGTCATTTGGGCTTGATTCAGTTTAACGGTAAATCCCATTTGCCTGGCCTGCGACAGAGCCTCCAATACATGAAGGCTTATCCAGTAACTGTTATTTGAATTTTTCCACCACCCCCACAGACTATTTTCTTTTTGATTTTTAAGTAACAGACCAAGTATTTTTTCAACTTCTCTATCATCCTTAAACTCAATATTCATGTTTTCTGCAATGATTTTTCTCGAAAGTAAAGCTTTGAGTTTCGAAGCAAGTTGTTCGTTACAGGAATATCTGTAGCTGATCAAATGGCTGATTTCATCATCAATAACATTGATAAAACCGGCCCGAGCGTACAAACTTACCTTACCAAGGGTGGAATCAAAGGACATTAATAAAGTAGTGTCTTTTTCTAATACGATAAAACTCCCTTTAGTTTCTTCCAGCCCAATCGGGTAAACGGGAATTCTTTTCTGCTCGCCATCAAAATATCCATCTGGTTTTTCCAGATAATATTTAACATTAATTGAATCACTTTGTGCTTTAATAACCAGGGTATCAAGAATCGAATTTATACAGATTTGTTTTTTTGAAAATTCATTCTTTCCGTTAATCTCAAAATTGGTTGTTACATTTATAGAATCGGATGTATAATTCACAATCTTTCCTATTACAAAAGTGGTATCCGTTTGCACTAAGAATCTTGGAACAGACAATTGAGCCATCAGAGGTTTATATGACTTGATTATGCTTTCAGTCTGCCCCGATTGCCGTTTATCATTCATTGCCAGATAAAATGTTTCCCAGCCTGTTACATCATCGGGGAAAGTAACTTCAAAACTGGCTTTTCCTTCTTTATTACTTACCAGTTCAGGTTTCCAGAATGCAAAATCTGAAAAGTTTTCTCTTATGGAGCTTGATTTTGAAGCCGTTTCAAAAAAGGTATTGTCATAATCGGCTCCTTTAATATTTCTTCCTCCGGTCGGTTGGAAGGATCCACCTTTGGTGTTAATAACAACTACCCCGTTTGAACCCATTGAACCGTAAATGGCAGTTGCATTATCATCTTTTAAGATTTCAATATTTTCAATCAGATCCGGACTGAGTGCAGAAATATCTCCTGTGTAAACAACGCCATTAATTATATAAAGAGGCGTTTTTGCAAATTCTGTCGTTGCCATTCCTCTGATTCGAATACTCACGGCACCTCCTGCTCCCGTACTATCAGATACAATCTGAATCCCGGCTGATTTGCCCTGGAGAGCCTGGACTATATTAGAGCTCACTCCGGGTATTCCTCCTAATAGACTACTGGTGGTTATTGTTGTAACAGAACCGGTCAGACTTGATTTCTTCTGGACGCCATAACCTACAACGACAACTTCCTGTAATGCTAATACATCAGCATCCAATTGAACGTCAATATTGCTTTTATTACCAACATTTACCTCCTGTGACCTGTAACCAATAAATGAAAACTGTAAAATGTCGCAGTCCGGCGGAAGTTTCAAAGAATAATGACCATTTATATCAGTTATAGTTCCATAGGTGGTACCCATTATAATAACATTAACCCCTGGTAATAGTTCTTTCGTTCCAGCCTCATATACATATCCTTCAATGGTACTTCCATCACCTGTATATTTGAATTGTTGCTGGTAGGTATTAAAGATCTGTCTCAACTCTTTTTCTTCCTCAGCAGTATATGGAACCTGTTTAAAAATTGTCTCTTCAATAAGATTGCTTACCTCAACACTAAATGAGTCTTTTTTAAGTGATAAAGGCTCCTGAATCTGATAATAATTCAAGCCATCAGGTTGAATATCAAGAGAATCCACAATAAAATATTTTGAATCAGGAAAGAAGAATATGAGCTTATGCAATCCCCTGTCAAGCTGATGAATAACTGAAGTATTTCCCTGGTAAACCCTGAGAAACTGATGGTTATCATATCTGAAAACAAGAATATTTATCGGGATATTCGGTTTTGTTTTGTTTTGAAATGTGTAGTCAATTTGCAGTTTGCCTGCACCGGAGGAAGTAGAGTTTGGATATTTATACCGGGCGTTTAAATATCTTTTATCATTCGTATAGTCTTTCCATTGTTTAAGTAGTTTTTCCCTGGTAAGTACCAGATCTGATAATTCATATTTACTTTTTATATATGAAAGATTTTGCGGATATCTGACCTTCTCATCAATGGTCCTCATTTTCAGTAACCCGGCAGCAAAATCATATTCAAAAAATGGTTCGTGATTGAAGTAAGCAGAATAACCATCCAGAAGATTAAAAGTAACATTACCTGCAACCGGCCCTGCAATATCAGAGAACATGAAATTATTCCCTGAGGGTTTGAGAAACTGAATCTGATTTCCCTGTTCAATATATGCATACTTCTCACCGAAAGTATTTTTATATGGGAAGATATATTTATACAGCAATCGTTTTTCGAAAGCGCTTAATACCGGTTCTGTTTTTTCAATTCTGATGTTTTTTAACAATAAATCATCATTAAGGCTGAAAATCAGCTTTTTACCATAATTAAAATGAATACTGTCAAGGGTAATATTCTGATCTTTCGTACGAAGTTTTATCTGATGAAATCCGGAATCGGTTAAAAAGGAATAAGGTTGAATATTTGTTGACCAGCTGAAATAAACCGGTTTCCCATCGAGATAAATCACATGAATCGGTTCAATTGCCCCATCTGAAACAACGAAGGGTGCAAACTGGGTTAACTTGTCATCAGCAACATATTCAAATTTATATAAATGGTTTACGGGATAGATAAACCTGTAATATTCTATTGAATCGATACCTGCCAGCAATTTCCATTGCTCATAATCCAGATTTAATCCCGGATGTTCATCAAGGTTTTTTTCTTTAAAACTGAAATTATTTATTACTTCTTTATTTTTCCTCTCCTTTCCCAGATAAGGCAATTCGGGTGCCGAATAATCAAACTTCTTTGTCAGTGAGAAAGCAGTCAGATCAACATCCTGAACTGGTTTCCCCTCCTTGTCGGTGACCAGGATTTCGATTTTTGACTTTTGGCCGGGATAAACAATTTTTGGCTGAGTTACAGCAAGATTCAATGTCTTATCAATATAAGGAATCCGATAATTCTCTTCTTTGATTATTCCTCCCCATAAGTACCTGACGGACACAAAATAGTTTTGTTTACCTGAAGTTCCTCTTGATACAGATAAAGAGTCAGAATATCCTCTGACCCGTTCATTATTCTTTTTATAAATGTTATAGGTAAATGGAATTTTTCTTGGATTTTCAACTACAATGAAAATGGAGTCTTTTGTTCTTTCTGAAAGACATTTTAGCTGAGCCGGCTGGGATGAAATTTCGAATGTCTGACTAAGGCTGTCTGATTTAACTCTGTATTCTCTGAAATATGGATTAAGAAATATTTTAAAGGGAGTACTTTGATTTTGCAGTTCAGTAATATTCTCAAAATTGTCAGCGGCAGAGAGATTTACATCTTTTACTTTTGGCTTACCGTTTTCATTATAAATTACTAATAATGAATCTGATTGTAATGTTATTTCAAATTCTTTTTTCAGATGAAAGTAGTCAACATCTTTAGTTTCAATTATTGCTTCATTATCAGAAGTAAGTAACCTTACCTGAAGCTTGTAAGTAAGATTTGTATTCGGAAAAATTGAATCCGGAATTGTAATAACAGTTTCATCTGCTGATACCAGATTCTTCTTAGTAAAATACAAAGTATCAGGTATAAAAACATGCTTGTCGAAATATTCAGTTACCTCTTTGGGTTTTACTAAAATTTCTAATCTGGCATCCAGCAGGTTAAGATTGTTTTCATCTGTTCCTTTTGCATAAACTTTATACTCTTTCCCTTTAAACTGCTTATCATCAGCCAGCCGGAGTTCAAGTTTATTTTTTGAAAGTTCATAATCTTCATACCCGAAAGAACCATTAATATATTCCTTTCTGTCATTCAACTGCAGGTAAATATCGTAATCTCTATCCAAAAGAAGCCCTAATGAATCGTGCAGATAAAACTGATATGCAAACCCTCCTTCTCTGTATGGTTTAAGATGAGTCAGCTCAATTGACTTCTTTTGTGTATTCAGGACAACATTGATAGTTCTATTGACAGGCTTTCCTTTTTTTGTTACCAGAAAGGCTTTAAACTTAACTGTGTCTCCGGGAAGATATTTTGGCTTATTAAATACAATATACCCGGTGTGTTTCTTTTGAAATTTATAGTTGTTATATGAATCGCAATTGGAAACATCAAAAATACAAGCAATGCTTTTATAGGTTCTGACAAAGAAATTTTTTGTCCTGGAAATTGTTCCCTGGGGCCAGCCTTTTATAATGGATCTCACCCCGTCAACAGGCAGATAAATAACATAATTTACAGGCATCCAGATATATTTAAGTGGCGTTCCATAGATTATTTTTCGTGTCGCTCTTTTTGCCAGTGAGTTATTGTATTGTCTTCCGAGGTTATAAAAAGCTGTATATCCTTTATAGCCTACTTTCAAAAGGCCTTTCTGATCAGATTTTTTATCAATGTATGACTGAGTTTTTGAATCAAACCTCAGGTTTTTCAGTCTGACCTTAACATCGGCTTCAGGTATGATATTCCCTTTCAGATCATATACCTGAATACATAAATCCGTATTGTTATTCAATATTTTAACATCAAATTCAGGAACTGAGGCAATAAGCAGCTTCTGTTTGTTCTTTTCAGAAAATGTTTTTATGTAATGTCCGGCCGGAAGTGTCCTTAGATACTGGCTGTCAGTAGGAAATGAATCGACGAGTGTATGAAAATATGAGGGATCAACTTTCCAGATGTCCTTTTTATAAACTTCACCGGCTTCATCATCAGTTAATTTGTAAATATAAGTAAAATAGCTGCTTTGCCTGCTCTCAATAAGCTTTTGTGCGTGAACCGGGTAACCTGCAAATAAGAGGGAGACCAGCAGGACGATTTTTGAAATGCGGAAGCTATCAGACATTATTTATCTTTTTTCAGTAGGATGCAATTATCTGCTCAATTACATAAAAGTATTTGTTTTTCGAAACATAGATAACGAAGATCTATGAATGATTGTTGGTAAAACTTAGTGTTTTATATTGATGGATGATTAGAAATAAAGCTGCATAACCTCTTTTGGAAGTTTTTAACCTTAGGCACTTTAGGCACTCCAAACTCCAGGCACTGATTAGTTACTGTGTTTTTAATCGAATTTTTAACAGAGATCCTTTGTTAAATCCACCAATCGCATAGCCCTCTGTTTTAGAATAAAAATCAAAACTTAATATGGAAGGAATATCTTTAAATGAAAGAACTGTCCAGTTTGTCCCTGAATCAATAGTATGTCCGATACCGGCATAGAAAGTTCCAAAACAACCACCAGAGTACCCACCGGCGCCAAATAGTAAACAGTTATTTGCAGTTAAAGGATTTACACCATAAAAAATGCTTTCTGTATGGAACATCTGTGTCCAGGTTTCACCATCATCAATAGTTTTATAGACGCTGGCATTATTTGCCATACAGAAACCTATATCATTAATAAACTTTATATCTGTAACATATAAGGCATCAAGGATTTTTATCACATTCCAGGAAGTGCCTGCTCCATTGCTTCTTAAAATATTACCCTTCATACCAGTACAAAAACCTGTATTATCTTTAAATATAATCTT